>NZ_PJMS01000001.1:3328750-3638333 GCF_002846555.1 Aquimarina sp. MAR_2010_214 | reverse complement strand
GCCAATACCACGAGTAGCTCCAGTGATAATAGCTGTTTTACCTTGTAAAAGATTCATTCGTTATGTTTCTATTTTTTGTGGTATCTAAACCATTTATAATTTGCAATGTGAATTCAAATATAAGAATTACAAATAGGTCAACAGCAATAAACCCTGTGATTTCTCACAGGGTTTATAAATTAATAATCGTTTATCTGATTTTATAGTTTTATATCTTCATTTTTCTTCTCATAATTGAAAAGATAATCAATATCCATTTCCTTAACTTCACCTAATTTAGATAACGCATTCATATTTACATCTTTTTTATTTCCAACTACAAGTATGTTATACGTTTCTCCTTTTATATTTTCATTAAAGAAAGATTTAAGATCTTCTAGAGTCATATCTTTAATGGTATTATACATCTCTTCTCGGTTATCATTATCGATTCCTCTTTTCTTTAACCCTTCATAAGTCCAGAAAATTTTAGATTTGGTGATACGCTGAGCAGCAATTTTCTTTAACGTTGCTTCTTTTGCTGCATTAAATTGTTCTTCTGCTTCTGGCATGTTAGTCATTAAATCCATCATTGCATCTACTGCCTGAGGCATTTTATTTGCCTGAGTACCAATATATGCATATATATAATTCGAATCTCCTTTTTCTGATGCTGTTGAATATGCAGAAAACGCAGAATATGCTAATGATTTTGACTCTCTAATTTCTTGAAATACTATAGATGATAATCCACTCCCAAAGTATGTATTAAACAATCGTGAAGCTGCCATTTTATCTGGATCAAACTCTGATCCTTTTGCCAAAAATATCATTTCACTCTGTACCATATCATAATCAACAAAGTACACATTTCCTCCAGTTTCTTTTTCGACGTATTTTACTTCTTCCGGATAGTCTAATAATTCATTTTGAACTTTATGATTTTTATTTATGGATGCAATTGCTGCATCTACATCTTTACCGTAATAAAATATACGTTGTTTAAAATTACGAAGCTCTTTGATTTTATCTATTAATTCTTGTGGATTAACAGCTTGTAATTCTCCTATCGTATAGATATTACGTAAAGGAGAATTATCACCATATTTACCATAACTCATCAGTCCGTTCCACAAAATGTTTCCTTTTTGCGTTTTCCCATCTTGACGTCCTTTTGCGATCTGGTCCACATATTTTGCATATGTTTCTTGGTTAGGAACTGCATTAGTCCATAAATGTTCTAATAAAGCCAAGCCAGCATCAAGATTTTCTTTTAACCCTGAAATACCAACATAAGTTTTATCAGATCCTGCATTAACATAATAATCGATTCCTAATTTATAGAATTCCTTTTTCAACTCTTCAGGAGAGTATTTATCTGTACCTAAATAATCTAAATAACCTGCGGCCAGAGAAACTTTGCGGTCGTTATCTCTTCCCATATCAAAAATGATACTAAGGTTAAATAAGTCATTATTAGGGTTGTCAATATAAGATACTTTTAATTCGCTAGCTGTCTTAGTTTCCTTAATTGCTGTTTTATAGTCAATAAACTTAGGAGTTAAAGGAGGTGTTTCTTGCTGAGTAAATGCCTTTATAAATTCTGATTGTTTATCTCTATTTAACTCTACAGGAGTAATACCTGGGTTTTCTACTTTAGTTATATTTTTATCTTCTCCTTTACGTTTGTATATCACTACATAATTATCCTTATAAAAAGAATTTGCAAAATCTACTAATTCTTGTTTTGAAACTTTTTTAAGTTCATTCAAGAATTCAACTTTATCTTTCCAATCTTCTCTATGAATAAACGCATTATAATATGCCGAAGCTAATGCCGTATTATTTTCGTATTCTCTAGTTTGGCTAAGTTTTAAATCATTAATCACTGCAGAAATCATCCACTCGTCAAACTCTCCTTTTTTTAACTTATCGATTTGAGAGAGCAATAGATCTTTTACTTCATCCAGAGTCTGGTCTGCTTTTGGTGATCCATAAAATTGATGATATCCATAATCATTTAAAAATGTAGGTGAACAACCTGCATTCTGAACTGCTTGTTTCTGATTTAAGTTTAGATCAATTAGACCAGCATTACCATTAGCCAATAACATATCGGCTACTGTTAACAATTTTTCTTCTTTTGTACCTATAGCAGCAGAACGAAATGCTACAGAAACAGATTCTGCAGTCGGTCCAAATACTTCTTTAATAACCGGGCTGGTTATTGGGTCTTCTTTTGGTAATACAGGATGAACTACTTCTTTGTTCTCAAAACCACCAAAAGTCTTATTTACTTTTTGGATAGTCTGATCAAAATCGATATCTCCAACCAATACCATCGCCATATTATTAGGAACATAATACTTATCAAAATAATTATGTATAGCTACCATAGATGGGTTCTTAAGGTGCTCCGAGGTTCCTATTGTTTTTTGTTGACCATAAGGGTGATTAGGAAACAATCCTTCTAGCATTGCAGCATATGATTTCCACCCATCACTATCCTGTCCTCTATTATACTCTTCATAAACAGCTTCGAGTTCTGTATGAAACAAACGCAATACCAGTTGACTAAATCGTTCGCTTTCTACTTTCAGCCATTTATCTAATTCATTTGCAGGAATTTTATTTTTATAAATTGTCTCCTCAAACCAAGTATGTGCATTAGTTCCTTCTGCTCCCAAAGAACTAATCATTTTATCATATTCATTAGATATAGATATTTTTGAAGCTTCAAAAGAAACTTCGTCTATCTTCTTGTAGATTTCTTTCTTTTTATCTGCATCTGTTTCTGCTTTATGTTGCTCATAAAGATCAGAAATCTGTTGTAGTAACACTTTTTCTTTTTCAAAATCCTGAGTACCTATCTCATCAGTACCTTTAAAAACCATATGCTCTAAATAGTGTGCAAGTCCTGTTGCTTCTTTAGGGTCATAATTTGAACCAGCTCGTACGGCTATAAATGTTTGAATTTTTGGTTCTTCTTCATTTTTAGCTAAATATACTTTTAAGCCATTTTCCAGAGTATATAACCTTAACCCCGTTGGATCATTAGTAACAGTTTCATAATTGAAACCTGCTGCGTCGGTATGTTGTTCGACTTTAGCTTCTTGCGAAATACTGGTTTCTGATGATGAATTTTTGCAATTGCTAAGGCAAATGATTAATAGCAACAACAAAACCGATTTAATTAATTTCATATGTTATTTAATTGTTTTTTTGGTATCTTGTAAAAACACCAGAGTTAATTATTTTGAGTTAGTTTATAATAATGTACTATAATACGCGTAGTTATTATCAATGTTACAATTTTTAAGAGTATTTTAACAAGAAATGTGAAAAATACAAAAACTCAAAAAAGATATCTCAAAAGAGTTATTTTATGCATACCCAAAATGAATATAACCTTCATATTCAGGTACCCATCATAACATCAATGAAATTAATACTGATTAGAATTTATCAGCTTATATTGAAGAGGTAATCAATTCTTACAAAAACAACGTTACATTTGTTTTTTTAGACCAAGTTCTATTAAACGCTCATTTAGAAATTCACCAGAAGTTGTATTCACATACCTCTTGGGGTTTTCTTTAGAAATACATCCTTCTAAACACGACAAATCCATATATGGATGAGGATGTAAGAAAAAAGGCATCGAATATCTAGAGGTTTTTAATTTATTTATATTGTCTCGTCTTAAAATAAGTTGACATAAAATTGACTTATTTTAGAACAAAACATATCTCATAGAAAAAAGGTGTTTCTTATTCTACAAAATCCTTAGTATTCCTAAGTATTCTAATCCCTTGCTTTGTTAGAAAATAAAACTATGATTCCTGCAATATCTCCTTCAATTATATTTTGCATTCTTACATCTACATTAACTTTATTATCTTCTAATTGATAATTAACCAATTCACATTTTTTTAATAAGGGAATACAAGTAATCTCTTTTACAATTTTTGGTATATCAAACTCTCCATTTTTTGGAACAGACACGCCAATAATGTTTGGTATTTCGTACTTTAAATATTTGGCTAAAAAATTAGGTACATAATTATATATAGAAGCTAATTTCTTAACCTTTGTTTTAGTCTTATAACTTATATCAGCATCATCATGCAATGCCTTTGATATTGTGGATACAGAAAATCCAGATATTTTGGATATATCTTTTAAAGTGACTCTTTTTTTCATGTCTTTTATTTAATAGAAACTTTAATATCTACTCTTTAGAACTAATAAAATTTATTATTCTTTGGTGTGTTTATATTTAAAAATCAGCATAAATGTAACCCCAGTCAGTAGCGCATAAATAGAAAACACATACCATATTGTACTCCAGTCTCTTATACCATTTATCGTATAAAAATCAACCACAAAACCACTAGCGTAGGCACCTAGTACCGCTCCAAGACCATTCACCATCATCATAAATAACCCCTGCGTACTAGAGCGTATTTTTGAATTAGCCGTTTTATCTACAAATAGCGACCCTGATATGAAATAAAAATCAAAGGCCATTTTCTCTAGTATTAAAAAGACTAAAACCAATAAAAGGTATGCCTATTAAGACAAGGATTCGTATAGTATTTTTAGAAATCCATTTCTATCTGCCTTTAGTACTATTTCTGCATTTGGTTCTTTTAATGTTGAGCCTGTATAATCTATTGCACTTTGTCCTCTAGAATAATCATCATTGGTTAAAATAGTTACATGAGCTTTTCTTACCTCGGTTGCGATGGTTTTATCTAATGCTACTGCCATTGCAATAGGATCTGGTAAATCAAATCCTTTTATTAAGGAATTATTTCTTGCATATTCATCACATTTTTTCTGAATATCAACACTAAAACTTGCTAAAGGAGTACCTAGTTCCTTAATTTTATTAGCATCATTCTTATCAAATACTGCATATTTCCTTGAAATATCCCAACCTACCATTTTTATTGGCATCCCTGATTCAAAAACAATTTTTGCAGCTTCGGGGTCAGCCCAAAAATTATATTCTGCTATTGGAGTAACATTACCTCTTCCTTTTCCTATTCCTCCCATAATAATACATTCCTTTACTTTACTTGCTATCGTTTTATCCATAAGTAAAGCCACTGCAATATTGGTTAATGGAGCCAAACATACTAAAGTAATTTCATCAGGATATTGATTAATTTTCTCGATAAGCGCTGATACTGCATGCGTTTTTTCTGGAGTAAATCCAGAAAGCGGCAACTCTATATCTCCCATACCATCTTCTCCATGTACATGATCCGCTGTATTTAGAGGTCTCATCATTGGTTTATCTATTCCAGGATACACGGGTATATCTTTATTACACAAAGACATCGTGTACATTGCATTCTGAATACCTTGTTCTAATTTTACATTTCCCGCAACGAGTGTAAATCCTTCTATTTCTATATCCGGGTAATTCATTGCCATAATTAATGCTACAGCATCATCAGAAGCAGTGTCTGTATCAATAATAAACTTTCTTTTCATCTCGGGTTTTGTTTAATTTAAAAATTGTTTATCCATAATTAGATTTGCTTCATTTATGAATACATTCCAATCTTTTTTTAATTTCAAAAGCAATATTTCTTTTTTGTCATTTGTCAATCCAGAATAGGTAATAGAATTAAAAACCAATTTTTTAATGGCTTTTATATCTAGTTCCCATGCCATACATACCATCCAGAAATCATAACTCAATCCTTCATATGCAAATACCCCTGGATCATCACTATTAATCGAACATTGTATTCCATTATTAAGTAATATTCGTGCAGGATGATTTCTTAAATCATTTACATACCCTAAAATCTGATTACTAATCGGGCAAACTTCTACAAGCATATCTTTTTCTTTTACTTGCCGCATTATTTCTGGAAACAACACCAAGTTTAAAGCATGTCCGATTCTTCTATTTTTCAAAACAGATACATCTATAAGATTTGTGTTTGTTATTGATTTGCTTTCACCAGCATGTAGGAAAAGAGGTAATTCTAATCCAAATTTTGAAGACATAGAATCTATCTTTTGCCAATTTTTTTCATAATACTGTACACTATTTCCTTTATCCTCTTCTGCAACCAGATCAAATCCAGAAATCATATTTGGAAATTTTTTCTTTAGGTTAAATGCTTTAGCAATCTCCTTATCTATCTCTTGGGTATTGAAAAATTTAAAACTGGTATAAATCAAACTAATACTTAATTCTTTTCCTTCCTTTTCTATTTCACTTATAACTTTTTGAAGATCTGATACCATTATTTCTATAGGATAATCACTTTTTTCTAAATCATATAAATTGTTAAATACCATTCTAATTTCTACATGCGATACTTTATCTTCTATAAGGTCTAAAAATGCCTTTTTATAATATGCTAAAAAAAAAGGTCTGAAATTGAGTAGTTTACTAACTCTCCTGAATCTTTTTTCAAATTCTGTCCAGTAATCTGTACGATCAGAAAATGATACTCTTTTCAATACTAATAATTCGTACAAATTTGCTTTAAAATCAGTATCCGATTTAATTTGGTCTTTTAATAAAACAAAGTCATTGGGAACATTTTCTTCTTTAAAAATAGCCAACTCCCCATATATATGCATTTCATTATCTTTTCCGACATATACATAACAGTTAGGAGTTTTAATAGCTTCTTCTATAAGCCATTTTATATCTGTCATCCCTATGCTATGTGTATGTAATAAACCTCCTTTAGGCATTTTTTGTAACACTTTGTAAAGAGTTGATGAATCAATAATTGGTTGAATAGCGTGAAAGGGTTGATTAAAAAATGGAATGTTATCTCGTTTACGTTTTTTTTCAAAAGCGTTCCTATACGCACTTATCTTTTGTTCCAATTCTAACTCTTCTTTAGATAATTGAATATCAACATCAAAAGAGTTTTTTTCATGAATAGCGATTAATTGCTCTCTTCTTTCATTATATGTTTCTTGTGATGTTATCGTTTCTGGAGTGGTCGTATTATTTGAGTTCTTACAACTTATAAAAATCGATAGTAAAAGTATCAATACCGTATGATTCTTTATAATAAAACTCATTCTATTTATATTACGTTTTTGTATACATATTTTATATTTTGCTTTGTATTTATTCATATTTCAATTTCTTTTTAATCTTTGTTAAATAGAGATCTCATTTCTATATGGTGCTGATGATTGTGCTCCCAAACGACTAACTCCTATTGAAGATGCCGAGTTAGCGAATTCTACAGCTTGTCTCCAGTTCTTCCCTTCTGATAATGCGACAACTAATGCTCCATTAAAGATATCACCTGCTCCTGTAGTATCCTTTACTTCTACTTCTTGTATGGGTACCAGAAACTGTTCTTCATTATTTTTAAAATAGGCTCCATTCTCTCCTAGTGTAATAATTACGTTCTGCACCCCTTTCTTTAGAAATATATCTGCTGCCTTAGATGCAGATTTTGCGTTCTCTACTTCAATACCGGTTAATAATGTTGCTTCTGTTTGATTAGGTGTGATTAAATATAGTTTTTGATAAATATCATCTTCTAAGGGAACTGTAGGTGCAGGATTAAGAATGACCTTTTTTTTCATCTTATAGCTTATATCTAATGCATGTTTTACTGTATTGTAAGGGATTTCTAATTGCATTAAAACAAAGGATGCTTTTTCTATGGCATGAGAACATGCATCGATATCACTAGATAAAAGATTATCATTTGCTCCTGGAGTTATTACAATGCAGTTTTGTCCATTATCATTAACCATAATCACAGCTGTTCCAGAAGGAAGATCTGAATCCTGAAGAATATAATTAACCCGAATACCATCTTTAGAAAATTTATCTTTTGATTTATTCTCTAATTCATCATTCCCCATTTTCGTAATAAAAAAAACATCTCCTCCTAATCTTGATGCAGCTACTGCTTGGTTTGCTCCCTTACCACCAGAAAACATTTCAAAGTTTCTTGCTGTAATTGTCTCTCCTGGTCTTGGAAAATATGGAGTTTGAAACACCATATCACGATTATAACTTCCTATAACAGTTATAATTTTTTTCATTCTATATTCTTTTATCTATTAATTCAAAAATAACTATGCTCTTCTATTCCTTGTAACTACATTAATTTGATTAAGATTATATTCCACAAAAAAATAGCATCTATAAAACTTCAATTTTTAACGTAAATCATATATTCAGATTTATCATAAACCATAATCATGTAAGAACTTATATTAACTCTCCTAAATTTAATAATACTTTACAAATATGGGTCTCAAAAAAATATTATATATCAAAAGATTACATTTTTAAAAAATATAGCGTAGGCCAAATTACATCTGCTCCCATTAAAGAAATATTTTGATCGTCAAATATTTTACCTCTAATGTTTGAAGTTGTGACCTGCGCGATTATTGTACCCTCAAAAAACAATAACAAAAAGGCAAAAAGAAATATTTTTTTCATAATAACAGAAAATTAAATTAGCTTAATGATTAATACAATTTGTTGTTACTGGTTTTAAGAAAATTGATAGTTTTGAAATGGAATTTAATCCAATCATTACTATCTACATTTATTTAAACGTTATTGATAATATTCTTTGGGCAGTGTTAATCATATTTTGCGCAAACGTTTGTGCAATTTAATTATTTTTTTCTATTATCCAAATCATGGAAACTGGTTACTCTCAAAATAATTCAGAAAAAAAGCATTCTAAAAAGCACACATGACTAATAATCAAACACTTACACTTTCATCAATATAATACTGTTTTATTCAAAACTTTAACAAAATACTAAACAAACAACCATTTAATTAACACTATTACACACATTAGTAGAATTATATTGTATTTTAATGTTTAAACAATGCATCATTATTTTTTAAATGCATCCATACTGTTCGAATAGAGGAAACAAGCCTAAATAGAAAATACTGGGGGTACCTTACAATTGCTTCACAGAATCTCTTTTTATTAAATGGGTAGGGGTCAAAATATAATTATTATCCGCAATTGTTTTATTAATTTGATTGAATAAAAGTTCTATCGCCTTATCCCCTATTTTCTCATCAACATGAGATACTGTAGAAATTGGGGTATACAACAACTCTGAATAGTTGTTTTCATCGAATGAGATCAATGATAAATCCTCAGGAATACGAATGTTTTTTTCTTTTAAGGCTTTTAAAATACCCAGTGTTATCTGGTTTCCTGTAGAAAAAATTGCAGTTACCTTAGTTTTATCAATTTGTTCTATAATTTTCTTTGCTTGATCATACCCATTCTGAAATCCAAAATCATAACCGACAATAAGATCCGATCTATAAGGTAAGTTATTATCTTCTAATGCCTTTTTATACCCTTTAACTCTTTGCGTATTTTGAGAAGTTCCTATTAAACCTTGAATACAAGCAATATTTCTATGCCCATTTTTTATTAAATATTCATTTGCTTCGTAGGCTCCTTCTAGATCATTGGTGGATACATAAGGTATATCTATTCCTTCAAAAAATCTATCAACAAACACTAAGGGCATTCCGTTTTTATAAGATTTTAGCAAATGTTCATATTCCAAGCCAATTGGTACTATTACAACGCCATCTACATGCCAGTTCTCCATTAATTCTAAGGATTCTTTTTCTATATTAATGTCACCATTAGTATTGCATAAAAAGACATTATATTTTTTCTTTCTTGATTCTTCTTCTATTTTCATTGCAATTTTAGAGAACCATGGATTAGAAATATCAGGTATAATAAGACCTATTGTAAATGTTTTTTGTAAACGCAGGCTTTTTGCTATTTTATTAGGAGTGTAATCTAATTCTTTAGCTTTTTTGAGGATAATATCTCTTGTCTTGGTACTTATCCTATACTTTTTCCCTACTCCATTCATTACTCTAGAAACGGTTGAAACTGATACTCCCAAAGCATCAGCAATAGATTGAATGGTTACTTTATTTTTTGGCATTATTCTTCTTCCCTAGTAAATATTAAGATTTTTAAAGTGTATATCAAGCAACAAAGGTATAATTTCTTAATCAACATCGTTATCGTTTTATGTTTGTTAAAACAATCTCTAGTGATTACATAAACTCGTTTGTTAATTTACTATAATTTTTGGTCCTATGACTATCTATCATCTCAAAATTGTTTTTACGCCGTTTAATTACTTCTATAAATTACATATATACAGAATATTTTGTTTGGTTTGCATTTCTACATTTTTTCTAAACTAAAAACGTCCATGAAATTTCATGGACGTTTTTAGTTTAGAAAAGCTATTCGTAATTTCTACGATATTAATTCCAAATATTTTTTTCTAGCCTAACACTTCAGCTACTTTCTTTCCTATTTCTGCAGGAGAGTTTACTACATGAATTCCACATTCTCTCATGATTTCTTTTTTGGCTGCCGCAGTATCTTCGCTTCCACCGACAATAGCTCCAGCATGTCCCATAGTACGACCAGCAGGTGCAGTTTCACCAGCAATAAAACCTACAACAGGTTTAGAAGTTCCGCTTTCTTTTATCCATTTTGCAGCATCTGCCTCTAACTGACCTCCAATTTCACCAATCATAACCACACAGTCTGTTTCTGGATCATTGATTAATAATTCAACAGCTTCTTTTGTAGTAGTACCAATAATTGGATCTCCACCAATTCCTATTGCAGTAGTTATCCCAAGTCCTTGTTTTACAACTTGATCTGCTGCTTCATATGTTAGAGTACCCGATTTTGAAACAATACCTACATTTCCTTTTTTGAATACAAACCCTGGCATAATACCAACTTTTGCTTCTCCTGGAGTAATTACTCCTGGGCAATTTGGGCCAATAAGTCTACATTCTTTATCACTAATATAGTTTGATGCTGTAATCATATCTGCAACGGGAATACCTTCTGTAATTGTAATAATTACTTTTATTCCTGCATCAGCAGCTTCCATAATTGCATCTGCAGCAAAAGCTGGTGGTACAAAAATAATTGTAGTATCAGCACCTACTTCTCTAACTGCATCTTCTACGGTATTAAAAACGGGTTTATCCAAATGAGTTTGTCCTCCTTTTCCGGGGGTCACTCCTCCAACAACATTTGTTCCATACTCGATCATTTGACCTGCATGAAAAGTACCTTCACTACCTGTAAATCCTTGTACAATAATTTTTGAATCTTTATTAACTAAAACACTCATTGCGTTATGATTTTTTATTTTTTTAGAGCTTCAAAAGTAAGCTTTTGAAAATTATGGTTGAAATGAAAAACTAATTATTTTGAAATAAATGACATTATACTTTCAGAAGCATTATCTCCTTGTTGACTTATTTGATATCCTCTATATAATTTATCATTCTTAAGTCCCAAATTGCAATAAAATGAGCTAGGGGATCTTCTTTATCTGGTGTTTCAATAGTTTGAACAAAATATGTGTACCGTATAGTTACCGTATTTCCTTCGGCAATAAGGTGGCTAATTTCGCATCTTAAAGTTTCAAAAGACAAGGCCATTTCATTAAACATGGTCTTAATATCATTAAAATCTTTTTTGCTGAATCCAAAACTGCTATTCCAATACAATTCAATTTCAGGATGTAAATATTCAGAAAAGGCTTTAGTATCATGAATAAGATCTGCTTCATAAAAAGATCGTACTATATCCTTAACTGTTTTACTCATTTTTATTCAATTTGTCTATTAAATCAGGAATCTGTCGTATTGCAGCAATTTCCTTGTATTTTTTTCTAAAATCATCTGCAGGAGTCCCAAAATAACTTTTATTAGGTTCTAAAGATTTACTAACTCCTGATTGGGCAGAAATAACAGCCTTTGCTCCAATTGTAATAGCGCTAGTAATACCAACTTGCCCCCAGATTGTTACTTCATCTTCAATGACAACACAACCCGCAATACCAACTTGAGAAGCGATCAAACATTTTCTTCCAATAACTGTATCATGACCAACTTGTACTTGATTATCTATTTTGGTACCTTCTTTTATTATAGTATCTCCGGTAACTCCCTTATCTATAGTACATGAAGAACCCAAATCTACATAATCCTCTATTACTACACGTCCTCCAGAAATTAATTTATCAAATCCATGGGGTCTTTTCTGATAATAAAAAGCATCTGTTCCTAAAACAGTACCCGCATGTATAGTAACATTATTACCAATAATAGTATTATCATAAATACTAACATTGGCATGAATAAGGCAATTATCACCAATAATAACATTATTCCCGATAAAACTACCAGGCTGTATGGTTGTATTTTTACCAATTTTGGCTGTTTCTGAAATTAACGAATCAGCTTTTTTGAATGGTCTAAAATATGTGGTAAGTTTATTAAAATCTCTAAAAGGGTCATCCGAGATTAAAAGAGCTTTTCCTTCTGGGCATTCTACTTCTTTATTAATCAAAATTACTGTTGCCGCACTTTCCAATGCTTTATCATAATATTTGGGATGATCAACAAAAACGATATCTCCAGGAGAAACTACATGTATTTCATTCATCCCTAAAATCGGGAAATTAGAGTCCCCTACATACTCTGATGATATAATTGTAGCTATTTGTTGTAAGGTATGCGCTTGCGGAAATTTCATTCTAAAAATTCGGAATATAAAATGTTATTCTTTTATTCTTTCTTTATACGTTCCTTTTTCTGTTTCGACTTTAATTTTATCTCCTTCATTAATAAAAAGAGGTACCATTACTTCTGCTCCCGTTTCTACGGTAGCTGGTTTAGTCGCATTGGTAGCCGTATTTCCTTTAACACCAGGTTCTGTCGCTGTTACTTCAAGAATAACACTCGCAGGCATTTCTACAGAAAGAGGCATTTGGTCTTCAGAATTGATAATAACAGTTACCACTTCTCCTTCTTTTAATAATCCAGGAGCATCCAAAGTAGATTTCTCTAAAGTTATTTGATTATAATCTTCTGTATTCATAAAATGATACGTGTCTCCTTCTGCATACAGAAATTGAAATTTATGCGTTTCAACTCGCACATCGTCAATCTTATGACCTGCAGAAAATGTATTATCAATTACTTTTCCTGTAGTGACACTTTTTAACTTTGTACGTACAAAAGCAGGTCCTTTACCAGGTTTCACATGTAAAAATTCAATAACTTTAAAGATGTCGTGATTGTATTTGATACACAATCCATTTCTTATATCACTAGTACTTGCCATTATTCTTTAATTTCTTATGATTATTATCTGTATCGAATTACCTAATTAGAAAAATATCCTTTCATAATTCCTCTCTGAGAGTTTTTAATAAATTCTAAAACCTCATCTCTTTCTGGAGTTGCTTCCATTTCGGCTTCAATAATTGCTACTGCTTGAGTATTATTATAATTCTGTTGATATAATATTCGATAAATATTTTGTATTTCTCTTATTTTCTCTGTTGAGAAACCTCTTCGGCGCAGTCCTATAGAGTTAATCCCAACATATGATAAAGGTTCTCTGGCAGCTTTAACAAATGGAGGTACATCTTTACGTACTAATGACCCTCCTGTTACAAATGCGTGATTACCAATACTACAAAACTGTTGTACCGCAGCCATACCCGCCAAAACTACATAATCACCAACATTGATGTGACCTGCTAATGTACTATTATTAGAGAATATACAATTATCACCAACAATGCAATCGTGGGCTATATGGCAATATGCCATAATCCAACAATTCTTTCCTATTTTGGTTTTCATTCTATCGGTCGTTCCTCTATTGATTGTAACACATTCCCGAATTGTAGTATTATCTCCAATTTCAGTTATAGTATCTTCATCATTAAATTTTTTATCCTGGGGAGTAGCAGAAATAACGGCTCCTGGAAAAATACTACAATTTTTCCCTATGCGCGCTCCTTCCATAATAGTAACATTAGAACCTATCCAGGTTCCTTCTCCTATCACTACATTATTATGTATAGTTGTAAAAGGTTCTATTACAACATTCTTTGCAATTTTTGCTCCTGGATGAACGTATGCTAACGGTTGATTCATCTATTTTTTATTGATTATTTTGATTTTACAATTTGTGCCATAAGTTCTGCCTCGGTAACTAATTTTCCATTAGCATAAGCAAAGGCTTGCATATGACATATACCGCGACGAATAGGTGTTATCAATTCTAATTTAAATATCAAAGTGTCACCTGGTAATACTTGCTGTTTGAATTTCACCTTATCTATTTTCATAAAATAGGTAAGGTAATTTTCTGGATCTGGTACTGTACTTAATGCTAAAATTCCACCTGTCTGAGCCATAGCTTCAATCTGAAGTACTCCAGGCATTACTGGTGCACCTGGAAAATGTCCTACAAAAAAAGGCTCATTCATAGTTACATTCTTAAGACCAACTACGTGCTTATCAGACATTTCTAAAATCCTGTCTATTAATAAGAAAGGAGGTCTATGCGGAAGCATACCCATTATCTTATTAATATCCATTAAAGGCTCTTTTGAAAGATCAAATTGAGGAACTTTATTACGTTTTTCAATTTTTATAATCTTCGAAAGTTTTTTAGCAAACTGGGTATTCACATAGTGCCCTGGTTTATTAGCTATAATTTTACCTCTAATCCTAGTTCCTATTAATGCTATATCTCCTATAACATCCAATAGTTTATGACGTGCTGCCTCGTTTGGGTAATGTAATGTTAAATTATCCAAAATACCATTAGGCTTTATAGCGATAGATTCTTTTCCGAAGGCTACTTTAAGTTTTTCCATTGTGCTTGGACTTAATTCCTTATCCACATACACTATAGCATTATTTAAGTCTCCTCCTTTAATCAGACCATGTTCTAATAACATTTCTAACTCGTGTAGAAAACTAAAAGTTCTAGCATCGGCAATTTCCTTTTTAAAATCTGAAAGATGTTTTAAAGAAGCATTTTGAGTCCCTAAAACTTTGGTTCCAAAATCTACCATAGTTGTCACCTGATATTCATCAGATGGCATTACAATAATTTCACTACCAGATTCTTCATCGATATAAGAGATCACATCTTTTACGATATACTCTTCTCTTTCTGATTCTTGTTCTACAATACCAGCTTGTTCCAGAGCTTCGATAAAAAACTTACTAGAACCATCCATAATTGGGGGTTCTGATGCATTTAACTCTATCAAAAGATTATCGATTTCTAATCCTACACAAGCAGCAAGTACGTGTTCTGATGTCTGAATGCTAACTCCATTTTTCTCTAAATTTGTCCCTCGTTGTGTATTTACAACGTAATTAGCATCAGCCTCAATAATAGGACTACCTTCTAGATCAATTCTGCAAAATGCATAGCCATGATTCTCGGGTGCCGGTTTAAAAGTTAACGTTACTTCTTTTCCAGTATGTAAGCCTACACCTGTAAGCTTTACCTCCTTATTAATGGTTCTTTGTTTGCCTACGACAATATTACTCATTGTTGTTTGTCTTTTTCTCTAGTTTGTATACTCTATCCACTATTTTGGGAAGATTTTTAAAATGCACATAAGATTTATTAAAGTCAGAATATCCTAAAGCGGGAGAACCTTGAATAGCTTCTCCATCTTTTATATTTCTTCCTATACCTGATTGCGCTTGAATTCTTACATTATTACCAATAACAAGGTGACCCGCAATACCTACTTGTCCACCAATCAAGCAATGTTTACCTATTTTGGTAGATCCTGCGATCCCTGTCTGAGCAGCAATTGCTGTATGTTCTCCTATTTCTACATTATGAGCAATTTGTATTTGATTGTCTAGTTTTACTCCTGTACGAATGATTGTAGATCCTAGTGTAGCTCTATCAATCGTTGTACCGGCTCCTACATCGACATTATTTTCTATTACAACATTACCTGTTTGGGGTACTTTACTATATTCTCCTTTTTCATTTGGTGTAAATCCAAAACCATCTGCTCCTACTATAGCTCCGCTATGAATTACACAGTCATTTCCAATTATGGTTTCCGAATATATTTTTGCTCCGGCAAAAACAATTACATTATCACCAATTGTTACATTATCTCCAATATACACATTAGGAAAAATCTTAGCATTTTCACCAATTTTAGCATTATCTCCTATATAAGAAAATGCACCAAAATAAATATTTTCTCCAAAAGATGCAGTTTCAGAAATAAAACTCGGTTGTTCTATTCCTGCTTTATTCATCTTTACCATATTATAATACTCTAGCAATTGGGAAAAAGCTTTATATGCATCATCTACTCTAATAAGAGTTGTTTTAATTTCGGACTCTGCCTCAAAGCTTTTATCTACGATCGTTATTGATGCATCAGTAGAATAGATATATTGGGTGTATTTAGGATTTGACAAAAAGGTTAACGAACCTTTAGTTCCTTCCTCAATTTTAGCTAGTTTGGATACTTCAACGGTTTCATCCCCTTCGATTTCTCCGTTCAAAATACCCGCAATTTGTGTGGCTGTAAAAATCATTCTAGCAAAAGTATAAAAAATGTGTTAATGTTTGTGCTTTGGATAGCACATAAAATATTTGGTTACTGGTTTTGATAGGGCTTCAAGATTAAACTCATCAGTAGCTTTAACTACATCTATAATTTTTTTTGACTTATATAAAATATTTATATTCTGTTTATTAAGGTGATATGCTTGGTTAGAAATAGTCCCTTCAAAAATAAAATAACGAGCTTCTTCGTCAGAAATTTTATATTGTTTCTTGAATTTTTCGATATGATTTTCTTTTTTATGACTCTGAAAAGGTTTCTTTTTAACTTTTATTTTCAAAAGATCCCTGTCAATAATCATTGATGACAACATACTTAGAACAAAATCTTCTGAACGAGACCATTCTTTCATTGCAGAAATAATATCGTAATCATCTAACCTAGAAAATGTTTCCAAAACTTCAGAAGTAAAGTTTTTTGCTGTTATCTTATTTTCGAGAAAAAATGTTAATGCTTCACTAGCTTTTAGTGTCACTCCAGTTTCTACTAATTCTTTAGCTCTTTTCAATACTCTAATTAATAAATTCTCTGCTACCAAACTTGTTTTATGAAGATATACCTGCCAATACATCAAACGTCTTGCTAGCAAAAATTTCTCAACAGAATAAATCCCTTTTTCCTCTACCACCAATTCATCATCTACTACGGTAAGCATCGTAATCAAGCGTTCACTATTGATGTTTCCTTCGGCTACACCGGTATAAAAACTGTCTCGTTTCAGGTAATCTAAACGATCCATATCTAATTGACTCGAAATCAACTGATGTAAAAAATTACGATGATATTCTCCTTTAAAAATCTGAATTGCCAGCGTTAAACTACCGTTAAATTCTTCATTAATTTTCTCCATAAACATAAGAGAAATTGATTCATGATTCACCTCATTAACGATACTGTGTTCCATCGCATGAGAAAAAGGACCATGCCCAATATCATGTAATAAGATGGCTACATAAAGAGCTTCTTCTTCTTCTTCAGAAATATTAACTCCCTTAAAACCAAGAACTCTCACAGCTTTTTGCATAAGATGCATACATCCTAAAGCATGGTGAAATCTTGTATGATGTGCTCCCGGATATACCAAATATGAGAGTCCCATCTGAGATATACGACGTAACCTCTGAAAATACCTATGTTCGATTAGATCAAAAATTAGTTCATTAGGTATCGTAATAAAACCGTAAATTGGGTCGTTTAATATTTTAAGCTTATTTCTTTTTTTCAAGTTTATCTTGCATTTACGGAAGCAAATATACATATATGCTAGGCATATAAAACATTTCAAAATGAATTTAAATTATTAAAGTTTTCTTAGTAACGTGAATAAATAGGCTATATATTAAGTTTATAAATAAAAAAAATAAAAATTGATGAGTAAAATAAAGATACTTTGGGTTGATGATGAGATTGATTTGCTTAAACCACATATATTATTTTTGGAACAGAAAAATTATGATGTTACAAAATGCCAAAGTGGTACTGAAGCATTAGATATAATAGATGATGATAATTTTGATATCATTTTTTTGGATGAAAACATGCCTGGTCTTTCTGGAATAGAGACATTATCAGAAATTAAGGAAAAAGAAGATAGTATTCCTGTAGTAATGATTACCAAAAGTGAAGAGGAATATATCATGGAAGAGGCAATTGGTAGTAAGATCGCTGATTATCTTATTAAACCAGTTAATCCAAATCAAATACTTCTAAGTTTAAAGAAGAATTTGGATAATTCTCGTTTGGTTTCAGAAAAAACCACAGCCAACTATCAACAGGAGTTTAGAAAAATAGCTATGGATATGGCTATGGTAAATTCTTATGAAGAGTGGTCTGATTTATATCAGAGACTAATTTACTGGGAATTACAACTAGAGAATATTGAAGATACCGGGATGTTCGAAATTTTGGAATCACAAAAAGTGGAAGCTAATTCTCAATTTTGCAAATTTATCGATAAAAATTATCCCGATTGGTTTGATAAAAAAAACGAAGCTCCAATAATGTCTCACACTCTATTTAGAGAAAAAGTAGTACCCGAAATTAGCAAAAAACAATCCACTCTTTTGGTTGTAATTGATAATCTACGGTATGACCAATGGAAAGCTTTTGAGCCTATTATAAATAATTATTACAAAAAAGAACAAGAAGTTTCATATTGCAGTATTCTGCCAACAGCAACACAATATGCCAGGAATTCAATTTTTTCTGGGCTTATGCCTTCTGAAATGAAAAAAATGCATCCTGATCTCTGGTTAGACGATACAGATGAAGGAGGAAAAAACATGCATGAGAATGATTTTCTAACTGCACAATTAAAACGATTGGGCATGGATATCAAACATGAATATTATAAAATCACTAATGAAAGATCAGGAAAAACTTTAGCTGCAAATTTCAAAGGACTAAAAGACAATGACTTAACAGTCGTAGTATACAATTTTGTGGATATGCTTTCTCATAGCAAAACGGAAATGGAAGTTATTAAAGAACTTGCCTCAAACGACAAATCATATAGATCTTTGACTCAAAGTTGGTTTAAAAACTCTCCTTTACTAGAAATGATCCAGCAAGCGCAACAACTAGGGTTCAAATTACTTATAACCACAGACCATGGTACGATAAATGTAAAAAATCCTTCTAAAGTGATAGGTGATAAAAATACAAGTCTTAATCTTCGATATAAGACAGGAAAAAGCCTTACTTATGAAAGAAAAGAAGTTTTGGAAGCCACAAACCCAAAAACTGTACATTTACCATCTATAAATATGAGTAGTTCTTTTATTTTTGCAAAAGGAGATTATTTCTTTGCATATCCCAATAACTATAATCATTATGTTGGGTATTATAGAAACACATACCAACATGGTGGCGTTTCGTTAGAAGAAATGATCATTCCTTTTATAGTATTAAATCCTAGATAACTTTAAAGTTTTTGTAGCGTATTTTGGATTTATAGAATAGAATTATTGAAATGACAATAGAATATACCTTGCAGGATCTTCCTGATGTAGCAGAAAAAATAATCTCGAATGTAACGAGCAAAATAATTCTCTTTGATGCAGAAATGGCAGTTGGAAAAACTACTTTGATAAAAGAAATATGTAAACATCTGGGGGTAAAAGATATTATCTCCAGTCCAACCTATTCATTGGTAAATGAATATGAAAGTAAAGAAGGTTTAGTATATCATTTTGATTTTTATAGAATAAAAGAAGAAGAAGAAGCGTATCAAATAGGATTTGAAGAGTATTTAGATTCTGATGCATGGGTTTTTATAGAATGGCCAAAAAAAGTTAACAGATTATTGCCAGAAAACTGTGTTACTATCACTATCGATTTACTTGATGATAAAAAGCGGGTTCTCTCGTTCTAGAAATATTGATTATTGAATTTATATTATCAAATAAGTAATCCTATTTGTTTTCTTGGCATTTTTATTCGTAATTTGAGTTACAGAATTTCACGCAAATGAGTACACCAAAATCTCCTTTTACTAAAGAGCAGCTGCTACCACAGGAGGAAATGATCGAAGTAGCCCGCAAAAAAGGAAAACTTTTTATTGGAATCCCAAAAGAAACCCACTATCAAGAAAAGCGAGTATGCCTTACACCAGATGCTGTAGCTGCATTAACAGCACATGGTCATAGAGTTTTATTAGAAACCAATGCTGGTATTGGAGCTAGTTTTACCGATAGAGATTATAGTGAAGCAGGTGCAGAAATCACTAATGACAAAAGAAAAGTTTTTGGATGTCCGATTATCCTAAAAGTAGAACCACCTTCTTTAGAAGAGCTTGAATATATAAATCCGCAAACTGTATTAATTTCTGCGCTACAACTTAAAACACAGTCTAAAGAATATTTTCAAGGACTTGCAAAAAAAAGAATTACAGCTCTTGGTTTTGAGTTTATTCGAGATATTGATGGTGCCTATCCTGCTGTAAGAGCACTTAGCGAGATTGCAGGAACAGCAGCAGTACTCATTGCTTCAGAATTGATGAGTAGTGTTACAACTCTGGGGTCAGGATTAATGATGGGTAATATTAGTGGTGTACCTCCTGTAGAAGTTGTTATTCTTGGCGCAGGTACTGTTGGCGAGTTTGCTGCACGTTCGGCTATTGGGCTAGGTGCAAATGTAAAGGTCTTTGACAACTCTATTACCAAACTTCGTTGTATACAAACTAATGTAGGCAGGCCGTTATACACATCCACTATTCAACCAAAAAATCTATTAAAAGCGCTACGCCGTTGTGATGTGGTAATTGGAGCTATAAGAGGAAAAAATCGTGCTCCGATTTTAGTTACAGAAACAATGGTAGAAGCTATGAAACAGGGATCAGTAATTATTGATGTAAGTATAGACATGGGCGGATGTTTTGAAACAAGTGAAGTTACTTCTCACGACCACCCTACTTTTGAAAAACATGGGGTTATACATTATTGCGTACCCAACATCCCTTCTCGATATGCCAGAACATCTTCATTATCGATAAGCAATATCTTTACACCTTATTTATTACAAATTGGTGATGAAGGAGGAATAGAAAATGCCGTACGCTTTGATCGTGGACTTAAGAATGGATTATATTTTTATCATGGAATTTTGACCAGCAAACCTATTGCTGATTGGTTTGACCTTTCTTATAGAGATATAAACCTATTAATTTTATAGCATTTATGTGCTACTTTTTTTACAGTAAACTTTGCAACTCATAAGAGTATGATTCTTTAAAACTTTACTTACTTTTGGCATCATAATATTGCATTCTGTTTATGAAATTAGCACAACGATTATTTTATTACTTAGGTGGGTTTGCCATCGGTCTTATTCTTTTATTTTTCTTTTTGGGTGGAAAAAAAGCTTCCTGTGATTATGGTCCTTCGGCTAGGGTTCTTAAAAACATCAGAATAAAGAAAAAAACTTTTTCTGAACAAGCATCAGACAACATGTTGAAATACCAAATAGACACTGTGGATATTGCTTTATTATTAACAAATGGAGATGTAAGTTTTTCTAAAAGTAATACCAAACTAGATTCCTGCAAAATCTATTTCATTGAAGGTTCTGTTAAAGAAAAAAATATTAGCATGCTTATTGAAAATTGTGATTCTATTGCCAGAGTTAATGTGTTGGATATTATTCAATAATTTAACTATACTTACATCCTTATCGGAAGTTCTACGCAAATTACCGTACCAATACCATAATTAGAATCTATTTTTATAAGCCCATTATTATCTGATATTCTTTGTTTTATACTTCTTAATCCAACTCCCGAATTATTTTTTTTAGTATTAAAACCTCTACCATTATCTTCAACTATCATATTCACTATATTACTTTCTTCATGAATTGCAATATTTATGGATACTTCGGTCGCCTGGGCATGCTTACTTATATTAGTTATCAATTCTTGAATAATTCTATAAATTGTTAATTGTAGACTTTCTGATATACTATTTAGTTTTTTCTCAGGATGAATATAATATTTATACTCTATATCTTTACTGGTAGAAAAACCAACTAGTTCTTTCATTAAATCTGTGAAATACAAGTGATTAATATTTTTTGGCATTAAATCATGAGAAATAGATCGAATTTCATTATAGGTAGAATCTACACTAGCAATTATAGGTTCTAACTCTGAAGGCAACCTATTCTTTATACGATTCAATCGCATTTTGATAGCAGCTAAATTCCCTCCAATGCCATCATGTAAATCTTTTGAAATTCTTTCTCGTTCTTTATTTTGCCCATCGACATAGGCCCTAATTTTTTGTAATTTATGTGTATCTAATAAATTATTAACTTTTTCTTCGTTTAGTTCTTTCTGATTAACATATAAGAATTTTTGACTCTTCAATCGCTGTATATACATAAACAATATGACACTTAATAATATGACCAACACCACAGCAATAACAATATGTGTTCTTTGTGTAAGCACTAACTCTTTTTGACGTGCTATTTCTAATTCTTTTTTTGAAGTTTCGTATCTGGTTTCAATTTCAAATATTTTCTTATTCTGTTCTATTTTATACAAACTATCAATCGCATTTCTATATCGCTTAACATATCGTCTAACATTTTTCATATCGGATTGTAAAGCGTATACAAACATCATATTATTTGCTACTGTAGAAAGTGTTTGATAATTACCTGTCTTTTTTGCTAGTTTCTCTGATTCTTTTAAATAAACAAGTTCTTCTTCATAATTCTTTTCTTCATGAAATATTGCTGATAAATTAGCCAATACCATGCTATATAAATTCATATAGCCTGATTCTTTGGTCGTTTTCCGGGCTTCAATCCAATATTCCTTTGCATTTTTATATTCATCTAATTGATAATGTATAGCGCCTAAATTTATCAACATACTACATATATTATAATTATCTTCCTGTTTTTTATACAGTTCTAAGCTTTTTAAAAGATTAGCTTTTCCTATATCATAATCCTTATTACTATATTGGATTAATCCCAAAGAGTTATAAGCAGCTGCTAGTAAATGATCTAATTTTGTTTCTTCAATGATAAGCTGTAGATAATGCTTTGCTTTATCGAAACTTCCTAATTCTCTGTGTACTTCAGATAGTTTATAATACAACTCATGTTTTTGTTTTGGATTTGGGTTGTTTTCTATTTGTTTTAATGCTTCAAAAATTAACTCTACAACCCTTTCCTGATCTCCACGTACACTATTTAATTGACTCATTTTTATCACTGAAAAAGCAAACAAAGTATCACTATCAACAGTTCTACTTATATCAAGAGCTTTGTCATAAAACACAACTGCAGAATCTGACTTCGCTAAATTCTCATAAGCGGTGGCTAGTTTTACATAACTACTAACCATATAGGTACTATTTTTAGATTTTACACTATAATTTATCATCTTTCGGGCATGTACCAATGCTTTATCAGATGACTCGTTTTCAATACTATCAAATTGTCTCTCAAGAGTTTTGAAATAATTCTGCTGACTATACAGATGGGACGTTGAAAGAATAAAAACTAGGGCAAGAATACGGTTATGAATATAATTCATTACACAAAAATAAAGTTAGGTTTATTTACATTGTAGTTGCACTCATAAAAAGAAATAAATGAGTTAGGTGGTAATATACTAATTGTTTAGGTATAAAATTAATCTCCAAAAGGAATTCGGACAAAAATATCCGAAAAAAGATCGTTTTTACAGATTTACGGTCATATTTAGAACAAAATCATAAAAAGTTAATACATGAAAGTTGTATAAAATTAAGGAGTTTATAATGAAGGAGAATTTACAAGTCCACAACTTTTCTTCCAAAATGTAGAGACTCGACTTCGAACCCTTTATTTAAATATAAACGATACGCATCTTTTCTTTGGAAACCAGAATCTAAGGAAACATGGTTATACTTATTTTTTTGCTTAGTCTTTAATCCAATCCAACAATAGTCCTGCGTATCCATTTCTCTTATGATTTGAATTCGTTACTAAGTGATCAATATAAAGCATTTTACCACTAAAGAAAAAATTTAACGTTCTGAAACCTGCTATAGCAAAAGCAAGTTTATCATTCCCAATAAAAACGATTTGATACCCTTCATCTAGTTGATTTATGAGCTTCTGTTTTACAGTTACGCAGTTTAAATTTGGCCTTAACTCCAAAAGTGTGGGAATCAATACTTCTATATCTTTAAGTTGGGCAATGCGTATTTCCATCTTTAATCCTTATGTTTTTAAGTTGAGTTTTGTAATGAAAGATAACTTCATGGTATACACCCAATACTTTTTTCCTAAACGTTTAATTTCTTTTACTCTTTTAAATCCTTTTTTCTCATACATGACCCGAGCAGCATTCATAAATTCTGATGTGTGCAGAGCAATGGTTTTTTCTCCATTCTTTTTTGCATAGGCTAAACAGAGATTAACTAGTTCTTTTCCTATCCCATGACCTCGATATTTTGGATCAACTCCCAAGAATCGTATATAACACCAATCAGATTCGTACAATTCTGTTGGATTTCCATTTGGAATGAAATAAATCATCCCAGCTATATCTGAATCTATTTCACAAATAAAAATTTTACTAATTTCTATCAGGTTTAATACATTTTCTTCGCTTTCCAAAATAGCACTCAACGTATTCCAGTTCTCTGTACTTAATGCATTTGAATACTCTGCATATGAAATTTTCCCTAATTGTCGTAATCCTTCCAGGTCATTTATATCAGCTACTCTATACTTCAAATCTTTACTCATTTAAACTATTTCAGTTTAGTTTTCATTGCCCAAAACTCAAAAGTTTCATCCCCAATAGTAAAATTGTGTTCTCCAGCAATTTGATAGCCTTTCTTTTTATAAAAAGTAACAGCTTGTTTTTTTAGTTTGAGATTAGACAACCATATACAATTGTATTTATTATCAATAGCAGCCTGTACAATACATTTATGTAACTTCCCTCCTATACCTTTTGCTTCATATCCCTGCAGCAAATATATACGTTGAAGCTTACAAGTATGCTCTCCATCAATAAATTCTAAAGGAGAATCTAATTTTAATTTAGCATACCCTATTGGTAATGAATTATAAGCATCAGTAACCAGCCAATATAGGTTTTCGGGTTTTATCAAACTACTTTTAATTTTATCAATAGAAAAAGCTCCATCCAAATAACTTACCAGGTTATTCTTATTATTAAAAAATTCTCCATAGGATTCATCAAAAGTCTTTCTTCCTAAAGATGAAATTTTTTCTGCATCCTTTATTGTTGCTCTTCTTATATCAACCATTACTTTATTTATCTTTTCCTTGGTTCTATGTCAGTAAATTCTTTTAAAATCTCTTTAAAGGCATTTTCATCAATTGGTTTGTATACTATTCTTGAGCTTACAGGGTGTTTTTCGACACAATTACCTGTCAGACAATTTACAGGTCGAGTTGGTCTTTTTTCAAAACCACCTCCACAATTAGGACATACATTATATAGAATAGTATCTACACAGCTAATGCAAAAAGTACATTCATAAGAACAAATCATCGCCTCATCACTATCATTAGGTAAAGTTTTATTGCAATGCTCACAACTGGGCTTTATTTCTAACATATCTTTTGTTTTTCATGTTTTGTATTGCTTTAGTGCACTTTGTATTTGTTGCTCTTCAGTAGTTTCTGGATACAAAATATATTTTGGTGCTAGTATTCGCTTTACTTCTTTAACAACAATATTTGTAATAGTCGCGAATGGAAACTTACCTCCCGTTATCTGTAACAAAGGGGCTTGGATGGTATCATAATCAGTATCATCCTTTCCTACAATATTAGCCACTCCTTTTAACTGAAAACCTTTTTGAATAAAAACATCTATAAAGCTTACACATATATTATTATTTTCTTTAATATTTTTCACCGTTTGAGGAGAAGCAATATTGGCAATAATAATATTAGTATTTCCATAATATGTAAAAACTTCTTTGGGTGATACATTAGGAATATTATCCAATGAAGATGTAGCTAGCCAACATAAAACACTTTTATCAACATATTTTTTTATTTCGGCAGTAATCATTTCCAGTATTATTTTTTATTTTTCGTTTTTCGTTTGGTTGTCTTACATTATCTTATAGGTAACTATTTTTTGTATCCAATACAAAATCTATAATACTATCAACATGAATTTTTACTGTATCAAAAACAGGTATCGTAAAATCGTTTTTTCCAATTAACATAGGAATTTCTGTACATCCTAAAACAATTCCCTCGGCTCCTCTTTGAATTAATTGTTCTGAAACCTGAATCATTTTTTTTCTAGATTCTCCTACAACAAGTCCTTTGCCAAGTTCCTCTTTCACTATATATTGAATTGTATCTATATCAGCTTTTTCTTTGGGAATCAAAACTTCTATATTGTTTTCTTCTAATTTTTTTTTGTAAAAATTCATTTCCATTGTGAATTTAGTTCCCAATAATGCAACTCTAGACAGTTTTTGGTTTTTTATTGCATGCGCTGTATTTGTGACAATATGAATTATTGGAACATTAATTTTAGATTGTATTTCATCCGCAAATAAATGAGCCGTATTAGCACATAATGCAATTGCATCTACACCACTAGAAATTAAACTTTTACATGCTTTATATATGAGATCAAAAGAATTTGTCCAGGTTTTTCTCTGAACATCTGCAAAATTTAAAGAGTATATTATACATTCTACCGATTCCAAACCACCCAATTTCTGATTAATCCCTTCATTAATATATTTGTAATAATCTAAAGTTGAAGTCCAACTAATTCCTCCAACGAGTCCTATTTTCTTCATTTTGATTTTTATTATTAAAAGTCTTGTACCAAGTACACAAGAGGAATTTTTCCTTAATCAAATTTTTATCTTTTATTATTCCTTACATAGTTTAGCACTGCTTTTGGTACTTCTATATCTTTTGGTAGATCAGTATCTGAAATTGCTTCAAAAGCTACTTGTTTGATAGGAATTACCCCTGCCCATATTGGCAAATTGAGATCGGCAGGTTCATCATTCACTCCTTCTGCCCTTATTTTTGCCGAAGCTGTTTCTATAGTAATCTCTAATACCAAAGTTGCCTTAAATTCCTTTTCGTTTGGTTGTCTTACATTGTTCCAATGATCAGGAATCATATGATTTAGTATATACTCCAGAGCATTCATTTTTTCTTGATGATCTTCTACTTTTTTCACTTTACCAAATATATTGACCGATCTGTAATTTGCAGAATGATGAAAAGCAGACCTTGCCAATACCAACCCATCAAGATGTGTTATCGATACACTTGCCTCTCCTGCGTCTAATAAGCTTAACATCATTCGGTTTTTAAGTGATCCGTGTATATAAATTTTATCATCCTTTCTGGCATATGCTGTAGGGATCACAATAGCTTGATTATTATACACATACCCTATGTGACATAAAAATGCATCATCTAATATAGTATTAATAGTATCTATATCATAATTTGCTCTTTTTGGTCCTCGAACTACCTTATTAAGTCCTGAAATTGAATATTCTGCCATAATTTTTTTTATTTCTCACTCAAAAATAATAGTTTTATGGTACGTTAAAACAATCCAGTTTATAAATAATCAGTAGTCCAGTTTTGTTTCCATTTAAAAACAACATAGTTCTTATAAGAAATAGTAATCGTAATTTATACCTTCAATTATGTGATCAGGTTATTGGATTTATAAAATCTGGAAAACTACCTCCTTCTACAAAATTACCAGGGTCTAGAAAACTCGCTGATGATCTTAATATTCATCGCAAAACAGTAATCTCGGCATATGAAGAACTCATTTCGCAAGGGTGGGTAGAGACTATTCCAACAAAAGGCACTTTTGTTAGCAGTTCTCTACCTATAATTAACCCTAAAAGTTTTGTTGAACCTACTCTTAAAAACAACAGAAAAGAGAAAAGCGGTTTCTCATTCCTAACTCGACCACATTTAATACGAAAATCTAAGAATAAAATCAATCAAAAAATGCTAGTCGTTGATGATGGATGCCCTGATCATAGATTAGCCCCTATAGAGGAAATTGCAAAAATATACCGAAATATCACTAAAAAAAGTCATCATGAAAATTTACTGACCTATAGTTCTCCGCATGGAAATTTAGAACTTAGAAAAGCTTTGGTTACTTATCTTAATCAAACCAGAGGATTACATATTACTATTGATAATATTTTGATTACACGCGGAAGCCAAATGGGGATTTATTTAAATGGTCAATTACTACTTTCCTCTAAAAACAATGTTATCGTTGTTGGTAATACTAATTACATGACTGCGGATAACACATTTAAAGAAGCAGGGGCCCATATAGAGCAAGTACCTGTAGATAGCCAAGGTCTAGACACAAATGCCATCGAAAACTTATGTAAAACAAAAAGAATCAATGCCGTATATGCTACTTCACACCACCATCATCCTACTACAGTAACGCTTTCTGCAGAACGACGTATGCACTTATTGCAATTGGCTCAGCACTATAACTTTGCAATCATTGAAGATGATTATGACTATGATTTTCATTACAGCAATGCTCCAATTTTACCCTTAGCCAGTAATGATAACCACGGAAATGTAATCTATATCGGTGGTTTTACCAAAATCATAGCTCCTGCTATACGGATAGGGTATTTAATTGCACCAAAAGATTTTGTTGACGAAGCTGCGAGGCTAAGACGAATTATCGACCGGCAAGGTGATGCGCTATTAGAACAAACCTTAGCTCAAATGATTAGTACAGGGGATGTACAAAGACACAGTAATAAAGTATTAAAGATTTATAAAAGTCGAAGAGATTTGTTTTGTTCTCTACTAAAAGAAAAACTAGGTGATTATTTTGATTTTGAAATCCCTAAAGGCGGAATGGCAATATGGATAAAACTACACAAAACATACGATTGGGATACCATCTGTAACGAATCAGGAAAATTAGGTCTGGAGCTTAATCCAGACTGGCGTCGTTATGATAATGACAACTCAAGACATAACGGAATCAGAATGGGATTCGCTTCATTAAACGAAGAAGAGATTCGTGAAGTTATTGACAGGTTGACAACTATATTTGATACTATAAAACCTACAAAATAAAAAACTAGTATTAGCTTACTTTCACTTCTCGTTTATTTAATTGTATTTTATCTAACCAAACTACTATGATAAACCCAAAAGTATAAGAAAGCATATCTAACCATGAAAAAGAATTACCCAATATAATTCTTGCTAATTTATAATGCCCTAATCCCAAAACTTCTACAAAATTAAAATACTGTAAAATTTCAATTGTATATGAAAAAAGTAAAGTACCTATTGCAATTAGTCTTGCTTTTCCTTTTAAAAAACTCCTAAAAAAACAATAGATCAGTATTACAACAATAGTATCTCCCAAATATGGGCGAATAATCTTATCATCTACAAAAAGTGCTATCAGAATTTCAATCAAAAAGATAAAAATTGTTAAAAAAAAGTACTTCTTTTGAAATTTAAACATAGAGATTCTGGGTATTTTTTATATACGAAAAGTAGTATTCAAAATTAATATTTTTTAAAACAAAAACTACTTATACTTAATTAAATAATGTTTATTCTACAATCAAATCATATTTTGTTAACAGTCCTATAAGTCCTAATGTACTAAATTTCGCTTTCTTTAATTGATTGATTTCTGGATCAATTGTAAAGTTTTTAGCGGTTCTAAAATCAACTTTCTCTACAATAGTTCTTTCAAAAATAGCTCCTGATAAATTACCGTTAGAAAATATTGAACCAGTAAGGTTAGCATCTGTAAAATCTGCTTCTTTTAAACTACAATCGTTAAACGTAGTATTTTTCATAGAAAACCCATAAAAAGATGTGTAATCAAGGTTGCAGTGATTAAATTTTACTTCAAATAAAAAATCGTTGCATGTACTAAAATCTAAACCCAACATTTTACAAGCCTCGAAAACAACCTCCTGAAGAGAAGTCTCTTTCATCATTACCGCATTAAAATTGCAGGTATCAAACCTACATTCTAAAAAAGTAACTACAGACATATCTGTCTTAGAGAAATTACAATTTATAAATGTGCAATTATCATATTCCCTTGATGTTAATTTTTGACTAGAAAAATCCTGGTTTTCAAAGGTTTGATCGATTATTGGGTTACTCATAAAAATTGAATGTCAATGCGTTAGTTTATCCTCCAGGGTGGATTTTTTCTGTTATCTCCAGCAAAATATAAAATGATTAGGTTTCCATCGGGATCTTTGAGTCTTGCTTCCCGCCATAACCAACGTTGATCTGTTGGTAATAAATCAAAGTCTATTCCTTCATTTATAAGTCGCTCTACTTCTTTATCTAATTTTTCTGTTTCAAAATATACATGTACTCCATCATTGTCAGGCAATGCATCAACCAAATGAATAGAAAAAGTAGCATCACCTTCTATACATTCAAAACGAGCATAATTTGGTAATGATTCAACAATAAGATGTAATCCTAATTTCTTATAAAAAGAAATAGATGTTTCAACATCGAGGGATGGGATGGTAACTTGGTTTAGATTCATTTTTATATTCTTTAGCTTATAAAAGCTGTATCCCCACTTTACTGCATATTCATCTTTTCAAAATTTCTAAGATACATCTACAATTTTCTTCTTTTTTTCTCTTGAGAAAGTAAATTCAATTCTCTACTAGTTTGTCCGGCAACCGAGGTATTTTCTTCTGCTCTTCGAATTAGATAGGGCATTACATCACGTACAGGGCCAAAAGGCAAGTATTTTGCCACATTATACCCTTCTACTGCCTGATTAAAACTAATATGATCACTCATTCCATACAATTGACCAAACCAAACTCTAAAATCATTTTTAGCAATATTAAGTTCTGCCATTAGCTTCATCGCCAGATAACTACTCTCTTCATTATGCGTTCCTATAAAAATAGAGATATCATCTATGTTTTCAAGAATATATTTCATTGTAGTATCAAAGTTCTGATCTGTATGTTCTTTATCTTTACAAATAGGTGTAGGATATCCTTTTTCACTAGCACGTTCGTTTTCTTTTTCCATATATGCCCCACGAACGATTTTTATACCTATCTTAAAATCATATACTCTTGCTTCTTCATGTAGTTTTTGTAAGTACTCCAGGCGATCGTGTCTATACAATTGTAATGTATTATACACTATAGCTTTTTCTTTATTATACTTCCTCATCATTTTAGCCACCAGTTCATCTGCTGCGGTTTGCATCCAGCTTTCCTCTCCATCAATTAACAAAGCTACATCGCAATCATAGGCTTTTTTACACACCATATCAAAACGCTCTTCGATCCGCTCCCACTCCTTTTCCTCTTCTTTTGTTAAAACAACACCTTCGGTTTTCTTTTGCCAAATTAAAAAACGCCCAAATCCCGTAGGTTTAAATACCCCAAAAGGCATTGCATCTTTTTGATCTGCAAACTCAAGGAGTGTCATTGTTTTTTCTAATACTGCATCAAATTGTGCTTCTTCTTCTTTTCCTTCTACCGAATAATCTAATACAGAACATACCTTCTTGTTATACATTTTATCTACTACCGATAAGCAATCTTCTTCACTAACCCCACCACAGAAATGATCAAAAACAGTTGCTCTTATCAACCCTTGAACTGGCAAATGTGCTTTTATAGCAAAATTTGTAACCGCAGTTCCTATTCTAACCAAAGGTTCATTAGAAATCATTTTAAACAGAAAGTACGCTCTTTCTAGCTCTGAGTCACTTTTTAAGGTAAAAGCAATCTCAGTATTATCGAACAAATTGTCTTGGTTCATCAAAAGTTAATTTTAAAAATATGCACCTAGAAATATGATAAATTTCTATGCATACATTGCATTTATTTTAAGATATCTGCAAATATAGAACTTGCGAGTTTATTTTATTATAAATTCTGCTTAATTTCGCACCCAATAATTTAATACTATATGAAGCCCATAGTTTCTAAAGACTCTGTTGTGTATTTTGGAGAAGAATGTTACACTGCATTGAATACATATCTTTCAACAGCCAACCATTCAAAAATATGTATCCTGGTGGATGATAACACCCATGAGCATTGTTTGTCTTTATTGATGAGTAAGATTGAGAAAGAATATGATATCGAGGTTATTGAAATAGAAAATGGTGAAATTCATAAGAATATAGAAACATGTAGTGGTATCTGGAATGCTCTTTCTGAATTAGGTATGGACAGAAAAAGTTTAATGATTAATCTAGGTGGTGGAGTTATTACAGATCTAGGTGGTTTTATAGCTTGCACCTACAAAAGAGGGATTAGCTATATCAATATTCCGACTTCGCTACTGGCAATGGTAGATGCTTCTGTAGGAGGAAAAACAGGAGTGGATTTAGGAAATTTAAAAAATATGGTGGGTGTGATCAGTGAATCAGAAATGGTTCTTGTAGACACAGAATATCTAGCAACTCTACCGGTAAATCAAATGTGCAGTGGATTTGCAGAAATGCTGAAACACGGACTCATTCAAGATCGAAATTATTGGAAAAAAATAAGTGATCTTTCTCAACTTAATTTTGAAGATCTGGATCAAATGATCTATGATTCTGTTGTGATTAAAAATAAAATTGTTTCTGAAGATCCTACCGAGCAAAATGTTCGTAAGTTTCTAAACTTTGGTCATACACTAGGTCATGCTATTGAATCTTTTTATCTAACTCATCCAGAAAAATCTACACTACTACATGGTGAGGCAATTGCCATAGGAATGATTATGGAAGCTTATTTATCTACAAAACTGCTATCCTTAACCGAAGGAGATTTGCAATATATCAGCTCTGTAATTTTGGCTACATTTCCAAAAATAGATATTGATTCAGGAGATTATAAAAGAATTATGGAACTTCTTATTCATGATAAAAAGAATGAGAAAGGAAATATTTACTTTGTTCTGTTAAATACTATTGGTGATGCAAAATATAACTGTATTGTATCAGACGAATTAATTCTTAATTCTTTTGAGTATTACGCCTCTCTTTAAACACTTACGATAACATATTACATAACTAATTTATAACACTTTACAGCAAATCCATGCGGTTTACACAAGCATATGTACTAATGTTATTCATTAAAACAAGTAAACTTAATATTGAAAAAGATCTCATTCTTAGTATTTCATTACATTCGTAAAAGATAAAATGTAAAAAATCGTAATCCTTTGAGAAAAAAACTTATTAAGCTTCTTAAAATACTACTACTAAGCATACTTACATTGTTGATTATTACTATTGCAACCTTGTATTTCTCTTTACATGAAAAACTTCCTGAAGGAAAACCTGGTCAGGAAGCCGATGAGTTTGCATTAAAAATACTAGATGCTGTTAAGCACGATAACTATTTAAATACAGATTATCTAAAATGGACTTTTAGAAATAAAAATCATTATCTCTGGAATAAAAAATTAAATATCGTGACGGTAAAAATAGATGATCACTCAGTGCTTCTACATTTAGATTCACCAGAAAAAAATGAAATACTAAGTACATTGTATTTTAATGATCAGGAAAAGAAAAAAATGATAGAAAAAGCATTGGTGAATTTTAACAATGATTCCTTTTGGCTGGTTGCTCCTCATAAGCTTTTTGATAAAGGAGTAATTCGTAAAGTAGTAACTATAAAAGATAATACTAAAGGATTATTAGTAACCTATCAATCTGGAGGAACTACTCCAGGAGATTCTTATCTTTGGAAAGTAGATACAAACTACAGACCGATAAGTTACAAAATGTGGGTATCTATCATTCCGATTGGAGGTCTAGAAGCCACCTGGGAAAACTGGACTATCACAAAAACAGGGGCTCATTTCTCTCAACACCATAAATTACTTGGTTTCGGAATCCCTATTAGTGATCTCAAAACCTGGAATGACTAAAATAAAAAAGGGGCAAAACGTTATGTTTCACCCCTATAAATAGCCCAAATATTATATTCTAATTATTTTATAGATACTTTTTGAGTAACTGTCTTTTTAGAATCCGTTACCTGAACAAAGTACATTCCCGGTGAGAGCGTACTAACATCTATTGTATGACGATCTTTCCCTCCTGGAGGAGTATCTAAATCAATAACTCTTAAGACCCTACCATTAATATCTTTAATCGATAATGTAGAAGAAGTATTTAATACATTACTAACTTCAATAGTAAGAACTTCATCAGCTGGATTTGGATACGTTTTGATACTTAGTTCTTTCAAAATCTCACCTCTTTGTAGAGAAACTCGAGTAGCAGCCCCACAAGAACCAAGATCTTTCCAACTAGAACCTGTCCATTCAAATAAATTACCTTGATAGGTAACTCGATCTCCTGCAGAGTATGTTGTACCACTAGAATGTGGCTGTACTCCTGCACATGGATCATTTGGAGTAGTTGGACATGGACCAAGATCTGTCCAACTAGAACCTGTCCACTCAAATAAATTACCTTGATAGGTAACTCGATCTCCTGCAGAGTATGTTGTACCACTAGAATATGGCTGTACTCCCTCACAGGTGATTCCTCCACCATCACTACAATTACCAGTAGAAGCATAACTATCTTGACCACATTGAACTGTAAAAGAGTTCACTACAGTATTAGATGATTTTTTAGCTTCCCAACTTGCTCCTCGTGTAGTTGATACCTGTCTGGTCTGACCAGAATTAATCGAAAACTGAGAACTATTATTTGTAAAATACTCTAAAGTACAATCTGTATTATTGTTAAACGTTACAGTTGCAGAATCACCAGTATTACATCCAGTAGTACCACATGTCTGAAGACAACTTGAAGAACTAATTTTATTACGAATCACATTACCCGGTTGGGTACCAAATCCTTTAGTAAAATTAATTCCTGAATTAGTAAGGTGACAATAACTCATAATAGTACCTCCATCTGATGGGACTGCTGGTGTAGAACAACTACCTTCTACATTATAGCAACCATCAATAGCTGTATTATTGCCATTCCAAACACAAGCATGAGTATGACTAGAACCTAGGTTATGTCCCATTTCATGAGCAATTACCATTACAGAAAATGAGTATGTTGGTACATTACTAAAAGTTTTATTAATACCAGAAACTCCAAATCTATAATTAGATTGGCAAACACCACCTAAATACGCTACTCCACCAGAGAAGTCATACGTTACAAAATGCCCAAGATCTGCTCCATTAAGACCATTTTGCTTTCTATAACTTGAATAATCAGATAACCCACTAAAAGGGTTTTGAGAAGTCCACGCATTTATCTGTGATATTTTTACAGTCACGTTATCATTCGAATACAATATAGCTACCTGATTAAATATTGATTGCAGATAATCAGATGCCTGCTGGCTTCCTCCTTTATCTGTTACAACATCATTTCCTATATCAAAATATACTTTAACACACTTTTCTGCTGCTTTACTGGTAGAAGGATTATCCGAAAGCTCTTCTTTTGTATAACCTTCATAATCCAATTCAGTATTACAAGTGAAATCTTGTAAATGAAGTAAGTTATTATCCTCATATATGATATGTTCTGAGCTGTTCTCTAGTCGCCCCATAACAAGGTTTCCGTTTCCTCCATCAATACTAATGATACCAGAAACTTCGCCGTTTAATAAACTAACGGCCGCAATAGAATTTGTTTTACCGCGCACTACTCCTCTATAATGAGAAAGAGTATTATCTGATTTAACAACTTTACCAGAAGGCATTTCTACAGTTTTAAAGTCATCTGTAGCGATATCTACCTTAACTAATTCTAATACCATAGAAGATTTTTGCCCTGGTATTTCCAAATTCATAGTTTTGGGAGCATTAGACTTCATAGATACCAACTTTTTAGTATCTAAAGAAAATAAAGTATAATCTTTAACCTCTTTTGGCAATTGAACATTTGCTTTTTGTTTAGCAGTTATTAAACTAAACAAATTAACGTCTTGAAAATCAGAACCCATTGTTTTTTGCTGTTTTACCAGCTCATTAGGTTTATGCTGCTGTTGAGCATGCATAAAATTTATTACCATAAAAAAGGTAATTGCAATTTTGAACATGTTTTTCATCGTGAATAGTTTTAATTTCGAAGAATTCCTCTATTGACTCCATTGGGCTATTTATACTATCAATAGTTAAAACTTCAAAGAGTTTGTATGTGTTAGTTAAAAATTTGATTCTAATCTAAAAGAAACAATCGTAGAATTCATGAAGAATAATCCACAAGATCATCTATATCTCACCGTTACAACAAACTTATTTAAGATAAGAAATTGAATAACATCCCAAAGCGAGATAATTTTTTTGCAGATCATGCGAAGTAATATCAGTGGCTGTTATTTTAACAGTATACACTGCAGATGGTCTTGTAGATTGTAATAATAACATTAAGAATGAATTTGTGTAGTTAATAAAAGTTAATACAAACTTGAAGAAAAAAATGGGTTTCAACAACTATTACATGTCCAATAACACGTATAAAGCGTCCTAAATCATGTTATGACCCAATACAAAATCAATCATCTTGTTATGATATATATCTTCCTATATGAAATTGATTTCACCCTATTATTATAATCATTATTAACTATAAATTCGTATCTCTTTTTACTACAGAAGTACTTTGTTATTTTCACTTCATTAAAAAATAACACGTATTTAGTAAAACCGAAGCAAAACCTATTTCACAAAACGCTATCAAATAACTACATTTGCAATCTTGGTTTAAAATTTATGGTTGCATCAGAAGAAAATATTGAAGTTTTAGGAGCGCGTGTTCATAACTTGAAAAACATCGACGTTACCATACCTCGTGAAAAATTGGTAGTGATAACTGGTTTATCAGGATCAGGTAAATCTTCTTTGGCCTTTGATACTATCTATGCCGAAGGACAACGACGTTATATAGAAACTTTTTCTGCCTATGCAAGACAATTTTTGGGAGGATTAGAACGACCAGATGTAGATAAAATTGATGGTCTTTCTCCTGTTATTGCAATAGAGCAAAAAACTACCAGCAAGAGCCCACGTAGTACCGTTGGAACCATTACCGAAATTTATGATTTCCTTAGATTATTGTTCGCCAGAGGAAGTGATGCCTATAGCTATAATACAGGAGAAAAAATGATAAGCTATAGTGATGAGCAGATCAAGAATCTAATCTTAAAAGATTTTGCTGAAAAGAAAATAAGCATCCTAGCCCCTATCGTTCGTTCTAGAAAAGGACACTATCGAGAATTATTTGAACAAATTGCAAAACAAGGTTTTGTAAAAGTGCGTACTGATGGAGAGATTAAAGATATCACCAAAGGTATGAAGCTTGACCGTTATAAGACTCATGATATCGAAATCGTTATAGATCGATTAATGGTTAATAAGGATCAAGATAATTCAAAACGCTTGATGGAAACGATCAATACTGCAATGTACCATGGTAATGATGTATTGATGGTAATCGAACAAGAATCTCAAGAGGTACGCTTTTTCAGTCGAAATTTAATGTGCCCATCTAGTGGTATTTCATATCCTAATCCAGAGCCTAATAATTTTTCATTTAACTCTCCAAAAGGAGCTTGCCCTAAATGTAATGGTATCGGAAATTTGTATGAAGTAAACTTAAAAAAGATTATTCCAGATGATTCTAAATCCATAAAAAATGGAGGGTTAGTTCCGCAAGGACCTCAAAAAAACAATTGGATTTTTAAGCAATTAGAACTAATCGCACAACGCTATGATTTTAAATTAAGTGATCCTATAAAAAAGATCCCTAAAGAAGCCATGCAAATCATCCTTCATGGTGGAAAAGAAAAGTTTACCATAAACAGTAAATCTCTTGGAGTTACCAGAGACTATAAAATTGATTTTGAAGGCGTAGCTACATTTATTGATAATACATATAAAAACAATGACTCTACTTCATTACGAAGATGGGCCAAAGATTTTATGGATAATATCCAATGCCCGTCTTGTGAAGGATCAAGATTGCGTAAAGAGTCCTTATATTTTAAAGTAAATACAAAAAATATAGCAGAATTATCTGCAATGGATATTAATGAACTTTCCGATTGGTTTAAATCTCTTCCCGAGCATTTAAGCGAAAAGCAAAACAAGATTTCAGGAGAAATATTAAAAGAAATTAATGCCAGACTTCAGTTTTTGGTAGATGTAGGGCTCACCTATTTATCTTTAAACCGAAGTAGTAAATCACTCTCTGGTGGTGAAGCGCAGCGTATACGGCTAGCTACTCAAATCGGTTCGCAACTCGTAGGAGTTTTATATATTCTGGATGAACCCAGTATTGGTTTACACCAGAGAGATAACCAGAAACTAATCAACTCATTAATTCAGTTACGGGATATTGGTAATTCTGTTATCGTTGTAGAGCATGATAAAGATATGATTGAACGTGCTGATCATGTTATCGACATAGGTCCTTTGGCAGGAAAACACGGTGGAGAAATTATTAGTGAAGGTACTCCCGAAGAATTACAAAAACACGATACACTAACAGCTGATTATTTAAGTGGTAAAAAGCAAATCGAAACCCCTGCCAAACGAAGAAAAGGGAATGGAAAAACTATTTCACTAAAAGGAGCTACAGGAAATAATTTAAAGAATGTATCTATCGATATTCCTTTAGGTAAGATGGTTGCCATTACTGGAGTTTCGGGTAGTGGAAAATCTACACTCATTAACGAGACACTCTACCCTATCCTAAATGCGTATTATTTTAATGGTGTAAAAAAACCAATGCCATATAAAAGCATCAAAGGTCTCGAACACTCGGATAAAGTAATTGACATTAATCAATCTCCTATAGGTCGCACACCAAGATCTAATCCTGCAACATATACGGGGGTGTTTTCTGAAATACGAAGTCTATTTGCTAAAACTCCCGAAGCTATGATTCGCGGATATAAACCGGGACGTTTCAGCTTTAATGTTCAAGGAGGAAGATGTGAAACCTGTAAAGGTGGTGGATTAAGAGTAATAGAAATGAATTTCTTACCCGATGTATATGTAGAATGTGAAACCTGCCAGGGAAAACGATTCAATAGAGAAACCTTAGAAATTCGATATAAAGGAAAATCTATCTCTGATGTCTTAGAAATGACAATCAATGAATCCTGCTTATTTTTTGAGCATATCCCTAAGATTTCAAGAAAATTAAAAACCATCCAAAATGTTGGATTAGGATATATTACTCTTGGGCAACAATCGACTACATTATCCGGAGGGGAAGCACAACGTATCAAACTAGCGACAGAATTATCAAAAAGAGATACTGGTAACACTTTTTATATTCTTGATGAACCTACGACAGGTCTTCATTTTGAAGATATTCGTGTTTTGATGGAAGTACTAAATGAATTAGTAAATAAAGGAAATACAGTTCTAATTATTGAACACAATATGGATGTAATCAAAATGGCCGATTATATTGTTGATATTGGATATGAAGGAGGAAAAAATGGAGGGAAAATCGTAGCTAAGGGAACACCAGAAGAAATTATAAAAGATAAAAAAAGCTATACTGCACAGTTTTTAAAGAAAGAACTGTAAGTAGACAATATTAAAAAATAAATTTATGAGAAAAGAGCAACACCATAAAGGCTGGAATGAAATAAAAACAAATGATTCATGGGCAATCTTCAAGATTATGGGAGAATTTGTTAATGGGTTTGAAAAAATGAGTAAAATAGGACCTTGTGTATCTATTTTTGGATCTGCCCGCACAAAAACAGATGATAAATACTATCAACTAGCTGTAGATGTGGCCAAAGAAATTGTAGATCAAGGTTACGGAGTTATCACTGGTGGTGGTCCCGGTATAATGGAAGCAGGAAATAAAGGAGCACATCTGGGAGGAGGAACTTCTGTAGGACTTAACATAGATTTACCTTTTGAACAACATGATAATCCATACATCGATAGCGATAAAAGCCTGGATTTTGACTATTTTTTTGTACGTAAAGTGATGTTTGTAAAATATTCTCAAGGATTTGTAGTTATGCCAGGAGGGTTTGGAACTTTAGATGAATTATTTGAAGCAATAACATTAATACAAACCAAAAAAATTGCGAAATTCCCAATTATATTAGTAAGTACTGAATTTTGGGGTGGACTAATTGATTGGATAAAAAGTACATTGCTACAAAAATTCGGAAATATAAGCCCGGGAGATTTAGATTTAATACATATTGTAGACACCCCAGGCGAAGTATTAGGAATTTTAGATAAGTTCTATACTCAGTACAATTTAAGTCCGAATTTCTAATTCATTTTATAATCAATCAATCACTAATATAAATCGGTTTTGGAAAATATCATAGCAAGGCATTGTTATAAGTAATAAAGTTTTGATAGATAACTTCAGACAGGTAACATTATTCCTTTTTGATTTATCTATTAAAAATGCCTATAATTAAATATAAAAATTGAATATTTTAAAAATATATAGTTTTGTAATTATCTTTTTTGCACTTACTGCAGGGTTTGCACAGCACAATATCATTATAAATGCTAACCTGAATACCAAAAAAAAGATAGTAACTATAGAGCAGGAAATTACATATACAAATTCGTCAAAAGATACACTTACAAAAGTATTTTTTCATGATTGGGCCAATAGCTTCTCTGATAAGACCACTCCTCTTGGTAAAAGATTTGCAGAAGATTTTATAAAACGGTTTTATTTTGCCAAAGATGAAGAGCGAGGAAGAACCATAATTCAAAATGTTAGCAATAAAGAATTACAATCTTTACAATGGGGACGACACGAAGGAACCCAGGATATTATATGGATAAAATCTTCTAAACCTATTTATCCAGGAGAAAATCAAACTTTTCTATTAAAATATCAAATCAAAATTCCCAGTAACAAATTTACTAGATATGGATATCATGCAAATGGAAATTTTAGTTTAAAATACTGGTATATTCTTCCTGCTGTATATGATACAAAATGGAATATCTATAGTCATAAAAATCTTGATGATCTATATGCTCCCATAGCAGATTATCAACTTAACTTCACTTTACCCTCTACATATGAAATAGTTAGTGATCTACAACAGAAGAATAGCATTTTATCAGATGACGAAACAACCAAAACCATACAACTCAAAGGTAACAAGAGAAACGAAGTAAATTTATACATAGAAAGAACATCATCTTTCTACAGTTTCTCTTCTGACGGTGTACAATTTATAAGCAATATAGATGATAATGATTTAATGCCAGAAATGAAATCGGTAGCAACCGATAGAATTATTGGTTTTTTACAAAAAAAATTAGGGCCATATCCTTTTGATAAAATTGTAATTTCCGAAAATGATTATAAAAATAATCCCGTATATGGATTAAATCAATTACCAGATATATTAAGGCCTTTTCCTGATGGTTTTCAATTTGAAATAAAACAACTTAAAACAATTACTGAAAATTTTCTAGAAAGAACACTTATTATAAACCCTCGATATGATGCCTGGGTAAAAGATGCCATACACATCTATTTAATGATGGCATACACAGAGCAATATTATCCTGAGATGAAAATTATCGGTAAACTTAGTAAAGTAATCGGTATACGATGGTTTCATGCGGCAGACCTAGATTTTAATGACCAATACTTCTTAGCCTATAAAAATATGGCTCGATTGTTTTTAGATCAACCTCTTTTACAGCCTCAAGATGAGTTGGTAAAATTTAATAAGAACATAGCAAATGCGTATAAAGCGGGAGTAGGATTTAAATATCTTGAAGATTACTTAGGCGATGATAATATTGTTGATCAGAGTATTAAAGATTTTTACACTCAAAATGTATTAAAATATACAAATTCTGACAAATACAAAAAGGTGCTTACCAACATAGCTCCTCTGGATATAGAATGGTTTTTTGAAGATTATGTGCAAACCAATGAAAAACTTGACTTCAAAATAAAATCCGTTAAAAAGAGAAAAGATTCGATTGAAGTTACGATCAAAAATAAAGGCAACAATACAATGCCAATTTCTCTCTATGGATTTAGAAAAAAAGATATAGTTTCAAAAACATGGGTTATGGGCATTACTGGAACCAAAAAGGTAAAGATTCCCAATGAAGATATTAGCAAACTAGTCTTGGATTATGATCAAAACGTCCCAGAAGTAAACAGACGTAATAATTATAGAAATCTAAAATGGATATTTAACAAACCTATACAATTTAGATTTTTACAGGATATAGAAGACCCAAGATATACTCAAGTATTTTTTATTCCAGAAATAGAGTTTAATGTATATGATGGTTTTACGTTAGCTTCAAAATTTTACAACAAATCTTTTATAAAAAGAAATTTTCAATATAACTTATCTCCTGCTTATGGTTTTAAATCTAAAAAACTATTAGGATCAGCATCTATCTTCTGTAGACAACAACTTTCAGATTATGGATTATATAAAGTACGGTATGGGGTAAATGGTAGCATGTATAGCTATGCCCCCGATTTATTATTTAAACGTTTTTCTGCTTCTTTAAGTTTTCATTTTAGACCTAAAGACCTTAGATCTAATAAAAAGCAGAGACTTCATATCAGGAATGTAAATGTTTTTAGAGATCGAAGTGAAGAAAACCCTGTAGCAACCCCTGATTATAATGTATTCAATGCAAGGTATAAATATTCTGATTTCAATCTTATCAACTTTTTAGGATATACAATTGATTATCAAGTATCAAAAAACTTTAGCAAGCTATCAGCTACCGTTAATTACAGAAAGTTATTCCTTAATAACAGACAACTAAATTTACGTTTATTCGCAGGATCTTTTATCTTTAATGATACAGAAGAAAAGGATGGCAATTTCTTTAGTTTTGCCCTGGACAGACCAACAGATTATTTATTCGATTACAATTATCTGGGACGTAGTGAAAACACTGGACTCGTAAGTCAACAGATAATTTTGGCTGAAGGAGGGTTTAAATCTCAACTAGAATACTCATTTGCAAATCAATGGATCACTACCTTAAATGCAAATACTAATTTATGGAAATGGATTTATATGTATGGAGATGTAGGATTGGTGAAAAATAAAAAAATCTCTCCAAAATTTGTCTACGATGCAGGAGTACGACTCAGTTTAGTTGCAGATTATTTTGAGGTGTTTTTCCCTATAGTATCTAATAAAGGATGGGAAATATCACAACCAAATTATGAACAACAAATTCGATTTATCATAACATTAAGCCCAGAAACACTAATAGGTCTTTTTACTAGAGAATGGTATTAATTTCTTTATAAAAAAACACTTAAAAAATAAATGTGAAAATTTTGAATATTTGTTAACCAATCCTTAAAATATTGTTCAAAAACTACAATTCATCAACAAAACCATAGTTTTAATGAATTATATTCAAAAAAATTAAGAGTTTCAGCCTTGCAAATGGTTAGTATTTTAGCTAAATTTGCAAAACATTAAAACATCGTTCACATGCAGCCTGAAACCATTACTTCATCTAATATTTCATTCGAAGAATATAGAGATCAAATACTTAGAGACTACAAAATAGCATTGATTAGTAGAGAATGTAGTTTGCTAGGAAGACGAGAAGTATTGACGGGTAAGTCTAAGTTTGGAATTTTTGGAGGAGGAAAAGAATTACCGCAGCTTGCGATGGCTAGAGTTTTTCGTGATGGTGATTTTAGATCAGGATACTACAGAGATCAAACATTTATGATGGCTATTGATCAATATACTGTAGAGCAATTCTTTGCTGGATTATATGCCCATACAGATATTAACAAAGAACCTTTTGCTGCAGGAAGACAGATGGGAGGGCATTTTTCAACACATAGTCTTAATGAAGATGGCACATGGAAAAACCTAACACAACAAAAGAATTCGAGTGCAGATATCTCTCCTACTGCTGGTCAAATGCCTAGATTATTAGGTCTAGCTCAAGCATCAAAGGTGTATCGTAACGAAAAAGGTGTTTCTAATCATTCTAATTTTTCAATTCAAGGAAACGAAGTAGCCTGGGGAACTATTGGTAATGCAAGTACCAGTGAAGGCCTATTTTGGGAGACTATTAATGCAGGAGGTGTTCTACAAGTACCAATGGTTGTTAGTGTATGGGATGATGAATACGGTATCTCTGTTCATGCAAAACATCAAACTACTAAAGAAGATATTTCTCTTATTCTAGAAGGTTTTAGACGTGATGAAAATCATGAAGGCTATGAAATATTAAAAGTTAACGGTTGGGACTACCCTGCACTCATGGACACCTATGAAAAAGCTGAGAAACTAGCACGTGAAAAGCATATTCCAGTTATCATTCATGTTAAAGAGTTAACACAACCACAAGGACACTCCACTTCTGGATCTCACGAAAGATACAAAAGTGAAGAACGATTAAATTGGGAACGCGAGTATGATTGCAATAAAAAGTTTAAAGAATGGATCATTGAACATAATATTGCATCAGCAGAAGAACTTCTGGATTTTGAAAAGACAGCAAAAAAAGAGGTAAGAAAAGGAAAAAATGAATCTTGGAATGCTTATTTATCAGAAATCAAATCAGAGCAAAAAGAAGCATTAGAAATTCTTAAATCAGTAGAAAATAAAAGTGCAAATAAAAACTTTATTTCTCCTCTGATTAATGTTTTAGCATCCAAAGAAGAACCAATACGTAAAGATATCCTTGAGGTAACAAGAAAAACATTACAATATATTACCAAAGAAAACTTTGTAGAAAAATCTACTCTACAGGAATGGATAAATAATTACATTTCTCGTATTCAACCAAAATACAGTAGCCACCTATACAATGAAAATGACTCTAATGCTATACATATTGAAGAAGTAAAAGCTCAATATGATGCCAACACACCACTAGTTGATGGTAGAGTTATTATAAGAGACAACTTTGAAAAATTATTTAGTAGAATCCCCGAAGCTCTTATTTTTGGAGAAGATAGCGGTAAAATTGGTGATGTAAATCAAGGACTTGAGGGACTTCAGGAAAAGTTTGGAGAAACTAGGGTATCTGATGTCGGAATTAGAGAAGCTACAATAATAGGACAAGGAATTGGAATGGCTATGCGAGGACTAAGACCTATTGCAGAAATCCAATACTTAGACTACATTCTATATTGTGTACAAGGATTAAGTGATGATCTTGCCACGTTACGATATAGGACTTTTGCAAAACAAAAAGCTCCTTTAGTAATCAGAACCCGAGGACACAGATTAGAAGGAATCTGGCATTCTGGTTCTCAAATGGGCGGTCTTGTTCACCTACTAAGAGGTATCCATATTCTTGTACCTCGAAATATGACCAAAGCTGCAGGTTTTTACAATACATTAATGGATAGCGATGAACCTGCTCTAGTTGTAGAATGTCTTAACGGATATCGTCTAAAAGAGAAAATACCTTCTAATTTATCAGAAATTAGAACACCAATTGGCATCGTTGAAACAATTAAAGAAGGAACAGATATTACTTTAGTATCCTACGGATCTACATTGCGATTGGTTGAACAAGCTGCAAAAGAATTATTATCTGTAGGAATTAATGCCGAAGTAATCGATGTACAATCTTTACTTCCTTTTGATCTAAACCACGATATTGTAAAAAGTATTACTAAAACTAACCGATTATTGATCATTGACGAAGATGTACCGGGTGGCGCTACAGGATATATTTTACACAAATTGATTGATGAACAAAATGTATATCAATATTTAGACAGCAAACCACAAACCTTAAGTGCGCAGCCACACAGACCTGCTTTTGGAACTGATGGAGATTATTTTAGTAAACCTTCAATAGAAGACATATTCGAAACCGTATATGACATTATACATGAAGTAGACCCTGCTAATTTTCCTAAATTAAGATAATTAACTATTGAAAATCTTCAATTTTTAATCGTTTTCCATCTTTATAGGATATTACAAATATTCTCTTATCAAATCCAGAGGCTATAAGTGTTTTTCTAAAATCCTGAGCTTCAACTAGGGTTTCAAAAATACCTAAACTCATTTTATAGAATGAAGTATCACTATAAATAAGTGTATTTGTAAACTTCTTAGAAATAGCAGGAGTGTTTTTTGCATTAAATGCTTTTAATTGCACTGAATACACTGTATCTTTTTTAATCAAACTTCTATATAAATATAGATTTTTGATTTCTTTAAGGTTAATTTTTTCTTTTTTTAATACTTCTAATTTCTTATTGGCAGAGGCTAGCTCTTGTTTTATAACAGAAAGTTCTTTATTTTCTGCTTCACTATTTTTTGATAATGGTCTGCTAAAATAAAAAGCATTAGCAACAAGAAAAATAGTTAATAAAAATAGAACAAGCGAGAATGATCCAAATAGTCTATTAGATTTCTTACTTTTTTTAAGCTTACCAGACTCTTCATTCAGAAGATCTTCGAGCTTTTTTTGTTTAATTTCGGCTTTTTCTATCTGATAATGTAACGACAGAAGATCCTCTTCTTTCATAACTTTCATTGTAGGGGTACTTGAAAAGTTTAGTTAGTTATTATCCAAAAGATATATTTCAAACAATGCTTAAGGGAGTTTCTGTTCGGTTATTCGATATACTATTCCATTACTAATTTCCAGAATCAAAACAGGCTTATCTGTAATCACTTTCTGGAAAGCTTTTAATGGAAAACCTGAAGAAATCTGATTAATATTCTCAATCTTCACCCTTGCCTTATCGTCAAGTTCTAATATTTTAGATTTAGAACTCTGGTTATGAATATAATAATTATTATATAAAAAATACAATGTATCTCCATTTTTATCTAAATCATATTCTGCATCACCTAATTCTTTAGCTTTTTTAACTGCTTTTCTACCCTGATAATACTCTATTATATCTGCTTCTATAAAAACAACATCATTGCTTTTATAAACCCTGTTTATGTAACAATATTTCTTTTCAAATTTTAGTTTAGACTCAGCATCTGCAACAAGTTCTTCTCTTTTCTTTACATTCTCAATAGTATCAGATAGAGAAGTTATCGAACCTGTTTTGATTAATAAATCGTTATTTTGATATTTAGAAATATCGGTTTTAAGCTTACTTACTTCTCTTTGTAAAGAATCATTTTCAAATATAAGCTGCTGAACATCCATATCTCCTTCTAAAGACTTCTTTACAACTGAGCGTTCTTTTTCATTGAGGATAATATAAAGACTTCCTGTAGTTAACAACAACATCAAAACAAGAATAAAAACAAAGTAAAAATTACGTTTCTTTTTACTTCTCCTCAAATCTTCAGAAATAGAAATAAGACGATCCTCCAGTCGTTGCTGTTTAATATCAGTTTTTTCCATCTGATAATGCATCGATATAAGCTCTTCTTCTTTCTTGTTCATTATATATTAAAATAACTCCTAATATAGAAAAGATCAGTACTTACAAAATTAAGGCATCCATTTAATATTTTTGAAATCCGGTTTTCGTTTTTCAAGAAATGCATCTCTTCCTTCTTTGGCTTCATCTGTCATATATGCTAGTCGTGTTGCTTCGCCTGCAAATACTTGTTGCCCTACCATACCATCATCTGTAAGATTCATTGCAAATTTCAACATTTTAATAGATGTTGGTGATTTTTCAAGTATTTCTTTTGCCCATTCATATGCAGTATCCTCAAGATCATCATGAGGGATTACAGCATTTACCATTCCCATTTCATATGCATCTTGCGCAGAGTAATCTCTCCCTAAAAAGAAAATTTCACGTGCTTTTTTCTGTCCAACCATCTTTGCCAAATACGCAGATCCATATCCTCCATCAAAACTTGTTACATCTGCATCGGTTTGTTTAAAAATAGCATGTTCTTTACTTGCCAGAGTAAGATCACAAACAACATGAAGGCTATGCCCTCCTCCTACAGCCCAACCTGGCACTACCGCAATAACAACTTTTGGCATGAATCTAATAAGTCTTTGCACCTCTAAAATATTTAGCCTGTGCCTACCATCTTCTCCCACATATCCTTGGTGACCTCTAGCTTTTTGATCTCCTCCACTACAAAAACTATATACTCCGTCTTTTGTAGAAGGCCCTTCTGCAGAAAGCAAAACCACACCTATAGATGTATCTTCTTGAGCATTATAAAAAGCATCATAAAGTTCACTTGTTGTATTTGGCCTAAAAGCATTACGTACATTTGGTCTATTAAATGCTATTCGGGCAACACCTCCCGATTTTTTATAGGTGATGTCTTCGTATTCTTTTACAGTTTTCCAATCTATTGAACTCATTAATATGTTTTTTTGTATTCTCAAAAATACTACAATATATGATATCTCACTGCATCAATTATGGGGTAAATCCTCTAATTTTTAATTTTATTTTAAATAAAAAAATAGATTTTAGTATAGTTTTTGATGGTTTTATCTGAATTGATAATATATTTACCATTATGAAACTCTTTTTTACAATACTTATCGCAGGCATTGGTTTTTCATCTTATGGACAGGAAAATGTAATACATGCAATTTCTATAAAATGGGAGCAATTAAGTGCTCCACTATCTATCACTAAAAATGAGCATAAAATAGAGAAATATCAATTACAGAAAGTAGATTTAACCATAGATTTAAGACAACAAGCATTTAAAAAAAGCTACACAATGTATATTGATACTCCAAAGTATAAAGATATTTCATCAAAATACAATGTTACAACCCCTCAACCAAAAACATCTGGTTTTAGGGTATATGGTAATGGTTACACCCCTAATACAAACATTGGGGGTATAAAAAATACTGCTTATAAGGATGCTAGCTTATATCGTGGTACTTTCTATCCTATCACTGGTTTAACCTATTAACATTTGTATCTCTACAAAAACATCTTCGTTACAGACTTACTTTGTATAGTTATTTACCAACAGGTATTCTTTCATCAATGAATTGAAGTGGCATATCCCCTGATAAGTCAAACATATCTAAAATATCTTTAATAGTCTCTTCTTCCTCAAGCTGTTCTTCTACAAACCACATTAAGAAGTTTTCTGAACCAAAATCATTTACTTGTCTGCATTTTGCAACAATTTTGTATATAGATTGTGTGATGGATATTTCATGGTTTAGTGCAGTTTCAAAAATTTCTCTAAGAGAAGAAAATTCATGAGTTATATTCGAAACATCTGGAGAGTATGCTGATCCTCCTGTATCATTAATAAACTTAAAAATTTTCATCATGTGCTCTCTTTCTTCAGCTGCCTGCTTATAAAAAAAGGAAGCACTATTTACAAGTGTTTTTTGATCACACCATGAGGCCATCGCTAAATACAGTGACGAAGCTCTTTGTTCTTTTTCTATTTGCTTATTAAGCATATCCATTACTTCTAGATTAATGCTTATTTCTTGTCGTGTTAGATTTTCCATTTTCCAATATTTCTAATAAAAGTATAGAAAAATCCTGATGTAAAACTTAATTGACACTCAATTTATAGTAAATCTAAATTCTAATATCAAAATATCATGATACCAGCATAGCATTTAATTCTATCATTGCAAATGTTCCTTTCATAAGATCTACAAAATCCAACACCATTAATGTGTCTAATAAAATTAAATGTTCTTTATCGCATAACGATAATAATACGGTGTCATTATGATTAAGTAAATTATCTATATAGTCAAATGCAGACATTTGTTTTGCTTTATATCTTAAGCTAAGCAATTGACAGAATGAAATTTTAACCATTTTATGGCCAAAATCGATATAATAACATCGCTCTGTTGATGATTGATAAGAGGAGTAATATGTTGAAGAAAAAATTAATTCCATAATTAACGGCCGCTAAAATACTTTTTATTTAGATTTAATCCAAATAAAATCAGCTTTTCCTTTAACTATAACTTCGAGTTATATTTTTGATCTACTCCTCTACCAGACGTATTCCTTCTTTCTCGATAATAATTTTTCTTTCTTTATATAACGATCCGATAGCTTTTTTAAAACTTTTCTTACTCAATTGAAAAACCTCTTTAATATCTTCGGGATCAGATTTATCATTCAGATCAATAAAACCACCGCTAGACTTTAACTCCTTTAAAACCTGCTCTGCATTTGGTTCTATCCCTCTAAATCCGTGTCGTTGCAATGTAAGATCTATCTTTCCATCAGGGCGGACTTTTTTTACAAACCCTTTAAGTTGATCTCCTGGTGTTATCTTTTGAAAAATTTCATCACCATATACTAACCCCAGATGTTTTTGATTTACAATCATATTCCAACCTTGTGGTGAAGGATGAGAAGCAATAAGGTCAACTTCATCATATGAAGACAGTAAAACTAAAGAATTATCTAAAAAAGCATTGGTCTTACTTGATGCAACAAGTCGATTGGTTTCTTCATCTAGATACACATAAACAAGATACCAACTACCCACTCTCATTTTTGAAGATTGCTCTCTAAAAGGAACAAAAAGATCTTTTTCTAATCCCCAATCCAAAAAAGCACCAATCTCTGACACATTTGTACATTTTAAATAGGCAAAAGATTTTACAGTTGCAAATGGTTCTAAAGTAGTAGCAACGATACGTTCAGCACTATCCAAATACACAAATACCTTTAAAACATCTCTTATTTGAAATTGTTCTGGTACATACTTATTGGGTAATAAAACCTCATCCCCTTCTTCGTCACAAAGATAAATCCCCTGATCCCTTTCTCTAACAACCTCTAACATGTTATATTCCCCAAGCTTAAGCATATCTCTTTTTTTGCGCAAATATAATTCTTTTAACCTGATTAATATACTACAGAACATCAAGAAATTTAATCAACAAAGTAAATCGGTTTCTCTATAAACAAATCTATATACCGAAGTGGTTTAAACTTTTTTCAATTCGCTATAAAAATGCTCTTTTTTATTCAATTTTTGTCTTTTTCTTACTTCGTAGCGCTGCTATGAAATGCAAAAAACACTTCAATTGATCAAAAAACAACTATTCTTCGCCAGAATCAAAAAAGTTTAAACCACTTCATAAAAAATAAATTTTCAAACCAACACAATATTTAAATTACAATAAAAAATAGGGTCTATCTAAATTACATTGTTGTTTATACGAAAACAAACATAAATCACAAAAGATGACCCACAAAACTCACTTACTCCCTAAACCTAAAAATAACAATACACACATTGACCTTAATCTATTTAACCAAACAACTCATAATCCTTCTTATGCAAGTCTAACAGACAATTTTGAAAAAATAAACGGGTTAAAAGATTTTTGTATTCCTGTAAATACTTATTTCCCTTCAAAATCATTAATGGATAGTCTATATGAAAAAATACCGAGTGCTTTAAAATATTATCCCAGTTCTAACAACCACATCACAGAATATATTGCAAGTTTCTCTAATATTGAAAATCCAAAAAGAATTATTGCAGGAAATGGATCAACTGAAATCATTTCTTGGCTTAATTCTATATTCATAAAAGATAGCCTATTTGTACCTGTACCTTCTTTTGGAAGATGGATAGAAGAACCAATAAACTTAGGTATAGAGCTACACACCATACAATATTGTGATGATAACAATCAACTACTCTCTTCAGAGAAATTTGTAGAAGCTGTACTAAAATCTGGAGCAAAAAATGCTGTTATCTGCAACCCAAACAATCCAACGGGTTCTATTTTCTCAAGAACCGAACTATTATTTATATTAAGTAAACTAGATCATTTGGATAACATCATCATTGATGAATCTTTTATTGATTTTTCTTCTAAAACCCCTCCAACAATAAAAAATGATGTCCATCTATTCTCCAATGCATGGGTAATCAAAAGTTTAGGAAAAAATGTTGGTTTACATGGACTTAGAATGGGATATGCCATTAGCAATGAAAATAACATTAACAAGCTTAAAAAACACCTACCATATTGGAACATTAATGGAATATCAGAAATGCTATTAATGCTCATACAAGAAGAAAAACCAACATACGACGAAAGTAGAATTAAAGTAATTCACGACACAATGTATTTGGCAGATCGTTTTAGTGAATTAGATTTTTTTAAAGTTTTCCCCACAAATTCAAATTTCATATTTGCTCGATTAGATTCACAAATCGACGGAGAAGAATTAAGAAATAGACTACTGAAAGATAAATCCTGTTTTATTAGAAATTGTGAAAATAAAATGGGCTCTACTAAACAACACTTTAGAATTGCAACACGAAAAAAACAAGATGTAGATTTTCTTATAAGTGCAATAAAAGAAGAAGTTTCAAAAATGTAAAAATTTTAGCATTTAGATCTATAGCACTCACATTGCTCACAAAAAAACCTTCATTAGTTACTTGTTACAAATTTTGAAATTCACAACTAACTAATGAAGGCCTTATAGCTTGCATACATATCTTATAATTCTAGATTAACAGACTATAAATCATATAGCTATACTATTCTAAAATTATAAAAACAATCTACTATTTGTAAGTAGATTCTTTTCCAAAATGTTTTGTCAAAAGATAATAAACAACCGCTCTATATTTATTACGGTTTGATTTACCATAAGCTTCAATTACAGAAGCAATACCTTCGTCTAATTTTGGTCCATCAGAAAGACCTAATTTTTTGATTAAGAAGTTTTTCTTTACTGTATCTAATTCACTTTGATCCGAACCAGATACTGTAGCAGCATCTGCATTGTAAATTGAAGGACCACATCCAATTGTAACTTTGGTTAAAAGATCCATATCCGGAGTTTGCCCAATTTTATCTTTGATATCTGCGGCGTATTTTGTAATTAACTCATCTCTTTTACTCATAGGATAATTGTGTTTTTAGGTTTTTAGTTCACTTTTTCTATATATATCAAATATAGATGAATTATTCATAAATAATTCATCTATAAAGCACAATAAAATAAGGATATTAGACAAAATACCTAAAATAACCGACTAAAGTACTATCGTTTTCTTTTCGGGGAGTAAAAACCTCTAGCAATTGTGGTGTATTATTAGTTTCATACATTTTTTTTGATTCTTGAATTAACTCTTCAAGGGTATGTGCTGTACGATACTCAAAACCAAACATTTTACACAAATGTATTGCTGTAAGGTGGTGTTTCGTTTCAAAATATTTTTCAAAATTAACACTCTCCTCTTTTCCTGGTAAAATTCTGAATATCCCTCCTCCTTCATTATTAATAACAATGATTTTAAAATTTGAAGGAATATATTCATTCCATAACCCATTACTATCATAAAAGAAGCTAAGATCTCCCGTTATCAAAGTTGTAGGTATCTCCGAAGCCAGGGCTGCACCAATAGCAGTAGATGTACTTCCATCAATACCGCTTGTCCCTCTATTACAAAATACCTGAAAGGTTGGATTTAACGTAAATAATTGCGCATATCTAACCGTAGAGCTATTACTTAACTGTATCATTTGTCCATCAGTAATTACATTAAAAATAGCTTCAAATGCTTTAAGGTCAGTAAAAGGGGTTTTATCAAGATATGCTGCATGCCTTACTCTGCGATGATCTCTTACAGAAATCCAAAAAGACTTATAAGTACTATCGACGCTCTTCATGTCTTGAAAAAAACGTGAGAAGAATACATTGGGCTGCAATTTTATATGCTCTGTGAGACAGAAATAAGTATCATATGCTTTTTTTGAATCAATATGCCAGTGTGATTTCGGCTGATATTGTCGTAAAAATGCTTTAATTCGTTTAGAGATAACCATCCCTCCGATAGTTAAAAGAATATCTGGCTGCAATGCTTTAAATTCATCCTCATTCAAAGTAGAAATCAATTGATCAATACAATTAATATGAGATGCATGATGAATATTAGATGTTGTTTCTGTTAATACTAAAACCGAAGGGTCATCAGCAAAATATTCTATCCACTTTTGCTCAACTGTTCCTGGTGAATTGACACCTATTAATACCATTTTACGGTTTGCCTGATTCCATTCTTCATGCATTTCTAGTTGTAAACCTTCAGAAAACTGATGATGTGGTTTTTCTACAGGGATATTCCTGGAAATAATAGTAGGGTGTTCCAGTTTATCATATAAAGGTTCGTAAAAAGGTACATTAATATGTACTGGTCCTTTTTGCTCTATTGCTTTATTTAATGCCAGATTAATTTCTCTTTCATTATGTTTTTGAGCTTCATGCTGTTTTTGGCGTACTTTGGGATCGTCAATTTGTGTTTCTGCAACAACTTCAGAATATAAATTACCCGAATACAAAATATGGTTCTCGAACACATTTTTTTGACGAATCGTTTGGCCATCTCCCACGTCTATTCTTTCAATAGGGCGATCTGCACTTAAAACTACTAATGGTATATCACTATAAAATGCTTCTGAAATTGCAGGATAATAATTTAGTAATGCACTACCTGACGAACAAACCAAAGCAACTGGTTTTTGGGTTTGTTGCGCAATACCTAATGCAAAAAAAGCAGCACATCGCTCATCTACGATACTATAACACTGCATATCCGGATGTTCACTAAAACCAATGATTAGTGGTGCATTACGAGATCCTGGCGAAATAACAATATGAGTGATTCCTTTTGCTTCGCATAAGGTAACAATAGATTGTGCTAAAGGAATTTTTGAATATAAGCGTTTCTTCATTCGAATCGCTAAATTACAATATCGAACTAATTTACACCAGAATTTTAAGTAATTTAACCCTGGCTAAAACAAAACTCTTTTCATTGTCTCTGTTTTCTTTACAGTTTCCTCCCACTCTTTCTCTGGATCAGAATCTTTTGTGATCCCTCCTCCTACATAAAGAATTGCTTTACCATCACTTAACTCCATGCACCGAAGGTTTACAAACAGATCAGATTTAACAACACCTTCTTTATTCATATTAAGTTCTCCAAGAAAACCCGTATAATACTTACGATTGTACTCTTCTGTAGCAAGAATAAAAGATTTAGCCTCGCCTTTAGGAAGTCCGCAAACAGCTGGTGTTGGATGCAACACTTTAATTATTTTTTCTATTCTTGAATTTTCATTACCCAAAACCCCACTAATATCAGTACGCAGATGCAAAAGTGTACCTGCTTTATGGGTATAGGTTTTAGAATGTTTTATATTATTAATAATTGAAGATAGTTCATTAGTAACAAAAGAAGTTACCATTTCTTGCTCTACTAGCTCCTTTTCCCCCCAATCAACATCTGTAGTGTTTATATATGATTGTGTACCTGCCAAAGCCATAGTAAAAAAATCATTGTTTTTTACTCTAATCAAAGTCTCTGGAGTTGCTCCCATCCATGTACTAACTTTAGGATGATACCATAAGTATACAAAAGCTTTTGGATAATGATGTATTAGATTTTTAAATATATGTAGATTACTAAAAGAATTTGGTATTGAAACCTCCTCTTTTCGTGACAACACTACTTTTTTAAAACGGTCAGATTGTATTGCTTTGATTCCTTTTTTTACAAGCTCGACATGTTTTTTTTTGATTTCAGGTTTTACTAAAAAAGAATCTGCTAATTTTCCTGAAGTTCTTTTTTCGCTACTTATGGTTTGTGATGAAATAGTAGCATTGCAATAGTTACTTTTCTCTGAAGGAATAATAACCGTTTTATCAGAAGCACTAAAAGGAGCAAAAACAAATCCCGAAACGGTATAATCCTCTACTTCATATATTTGATTATTTTTCTGAAAAATAGCGTGTAATGTCATAGAATCAGCTTTCCTATACACTACAAAAGGTAAATTTTGATCTAACTGCTCTTCAATTTTAGTATAAACATCTTCTATGTTCATCCTATTTGGTTTTGGGAAGTGCAATAGTGGTCAATTTAACTATTGAAACCAGGTTACCTTCTTCATCCTTTATCTTTATATCCCATAACTGGGTAGTACGCCCTTGGTGTAAAATTTCCGCTTTAGCGAATACATACCCCTGCTTAACACTTTTTACATGATTTGCAGAAATCTCTATTCCTCTTATATAAAAATCTTCTGCATTAAGAAAAATAAATGATGCTGCACTACCCACACTTTCTGCTAGTGCCACCATCGCTCCACCATGTAAAACACCATCTGGTTGATGTACTTTAGGAGTCACTGGCATTTTGGCCACCAGATAATCTTTACCAACTTCACAGAAAGAAATCTCCAAAGTTTCCATCAAAGTATTTTTACACATCTTAGCACATTGTTCTAGCACCTCTGCCTGTGTCAAATTCATAAGCTTTATAATTTAGACCAAAAATATACAATGCTATCTAATAATTCTAACTATATTTGATTATTATTTTAACGAACGTTCAATAAAATGCCAAAGATAAAAACATCTAAAGAAGAAGTTCTAAAAAAAGTAATCCCTATCCTGCGCTCTCGAGGAGTTCAAAACAGTAGCATGAGTGAACTTTCTAAAGTTTGCGGTATACAGAAGTCTCATTTTTATTATTATTTCAGCAATAAAGAAGATCTAATTAGAGAAGTTCTGGCAACTGTTCATAGTTATTTTAATTACAATCTATTTAGAATTATTGAAAGTAGCACTTTAACTCTTAATGAAAAAGTGTTAAAAATGAAGTTACTTCTGAACAAATTATTTAAAGCTTCGGATGGTGGATGTATCATGGCAAATACCGCATTAGAAACCATACACCTCGACCCTATATATAAAAAAGAAATACAATCATTTTTTAAGGATTTTATTTTAGGACTACAGCAACTGCTAGAAGTAAATCACACAACAGAAAAAGCATTATTACTGGCAGAACAAATGGTACAGGATATCGAGGGTGGTATTTTATTGATGCAGATTTATGACGATCCAAAATATCTTAACAATGCCATTGAAAGAACAGAAATAGCAATATTAAATAAGTAAAACTATGGAATCATACACTATCCGTTCTTCTGACGGCTACCCCATTTCGGTACATGAGTTTGTTCCTAAATCTCCTAATCACAAAACAATCGTTTTTGCTCCTGCAGTAGCGGTTCCTCAAAAAATTTATTTTAATCTGGCAGAACACCTTGCTAACAAAGGATGTAATGTATTTACTTTTGATTATCGAGGAATAGGAGATTCTATTTCTCAAAGTATTCAATCTTTAAAAGAACATGGTTTTTTATTCTGGGCACAGGATTTTAAATCAGTTTCTAAACATGCTAAAGAAGAATTTCCTAAAAACGAACAGTACATGATCGGTCATAGTTATGGCGGTAATAGTGTTGGTTTTAGCGATGCATATCAATATTATGACAAATACTTGAATGTAGCTTCGCAATTTGGGTTTTATAAACATTTTACCATAAAAATGAGAATACTTATCTATCTTAATTTCAAGTTTTTTGTACCGCTTACCACTTCCTTTTTAGAATACTACCCTTCTGGTTGGTTTGGACTAGGAAAACCCCTAACCACAAGAGTGGTCAAAGATTGGGCTATTTTTTTATTACACCCGGATTCAATGTTATATTTTACCCAAAAAGACACTAGCACATATTATAAAGAAATCAAAGAGCCTATGCTTTTATTAAGTATTGATGATGACTCGTTTGCTCCAAAAAAATCAGTCGACATTTTGGGTGAGCGCGTATACAAAAATGCAAAAGTGACCAGGAAACATCTAAAACCAAGTGATTTTAACCTAAAAAATATTGGTCATTTTGATTTTTTTAGAACAAAAAATCGAGATATCTTGTGGCCAATTATTGATGATTGGTTTCATCTTAGTTAAACACAAAAGATCTATTATCATATATCATATGAGTGCTACCGAAAAAGAAATTTCTTACACTGCTACAAACACATATTCTACACTTAATACTTTACATCCTGGCACTAAAAATGTTTGGTTAGTTTTTCATGGAATTGGGTATTTAAGCAGATACTTTATACGATTGTTTGAAAGTCTTAATAAAGAAGATAATTATTTTATTGCACCGCAGGCTCCATCAAAATATTACAAAGGTGATGATTACAGAAGAGTTGGTTCTAGTTGGTTAACTAAAGAAAACACCCAGACAGAAACCAAAAATGTACTACGATATGTTGATGCAATATTATCATCTGAAGAAATTCCTGAGCATGCGAGGTTAATCGTTTTAGGGTATTCTCAAGGTGTAAGTATTGCCAGTAGATGGATCGCCAGTCGCAAAATTAATTGTGATGCTTTGGTCATGATCTCTGGTGGTTTTCCTAAAGAACTATCTAGAGAAGATTTTACTTTTCTTACTGATCAGACAAAAATCACTCATATTCTGGGAGAAAAAGATCCTTTTTTTGAAATAGAAAAAGTTGAAGCTGAGAAAGTACGAGTAAAGCAAATACTACCGCAAATTGAGTTTAGAACTCACCCAGGTGGACATGAGCTAGAACCAAAAACCTTGATCGATTTATTATAAATCTACTCTATTACTTTTTTAACTGTTCCATTGCTGATCTGCTATGAACAGTATCGTAAATAATAGTGAGCTTTTGAATCTTATTTTCAGAATTTAGTACTATAATATCTACCACCTTAAACACAACTCTTTTCCCATCTTTTAGTTCCCAATTAAAATCAAAAAGTAATGAAATTCTATTCGAATCTTTTTCTGAGAATAAACCATCAAATTTTAGTTTTGAAGTAGTAGTATCATCGGCCAACGCTTTATAAAATTTACTAGCTGGCATTGTTCCATACAATGGAGATTCAACAATCCCATCGTCTGCAAATAAACTAACAACTTTATTCACTTCATTTTTTTCTAAAAACAACAAGTAATTCCTAGCAACTTCTTCTTTTGTCATACCTTATAAATACCTTTCTTTTATAACCTCAAAATGGTGTTTTTGATGACCTTCTAATATATACCCTGCTGCTCTTGCACTCATAGGACTACCACTCGCTTCACCTATTCTGGTTAGCATTTCATCGGTAAAACTTTTGAATAAAGAAATAGAGTTACTTCTTGCTGATACAAAATCTGAAATCAATTCTTCTTTACTGTAGTTATTCGCATTTGAATACGGAACATAATCATCCTGTTCAAACCCCATAATTGATGTTTTATCATTCCTTGCAAAGCACAAAGCACGATATGCAAAAATACGTTCGGTATCAATTATATGCTGCAATACCTCTGCTACAGTCCATTTACCCTCTGCATAGGCATGAGTGAATTTTTCCTCAGGAATGGATTGCACAAAATCAACAAATTCTTTTTGACTGCTTTGTAGTCCCTTTACAATATCAGGTGACTCTGCTTTAGCAATATATATTCCATAATACGGATTAAATTCTCCTTCTTTTAACTGTGATACCATAGTGTATTAGATATAGATTAAATTCCAATTTATTTGTAATAGTATATAAACTCACATTACACTATAAAACTTTGTCATGAAGTATAATATGAGTTAATAAATGAAGCTGAAATTTAATCATTCCAGCTTCATAATATAATATCCTTAACAGTACTTTATTAAAAAATTATGCCGAATTACGACTTGCATTAATATTTCCAAACAAAGAACGAGTTACCATCTTCTCATAAATTGCAATATCTTCAGGGTTTGCATCTTTATCCCTACTTAGATCTTGAATTTTTTTCAATGCATATTGTTGTATGGTAAGCAGAGGTAATACGATATTTTCTCTAATATCGATAGATGCTTTTCCTGCAGGTTCGTTTTGCATTAACTCAGAATATCCGGTTAACTTAAATAACAATCTTTTTGTTAACAAGTATTCATCATGAATGATGTCCCAAAACACACCGTATTCCTCATCTTCTTTCATATAAGAAGTTAATTCAAAAAAGGATTTAGTAAGACTCATCATACTATTACCAATCAACGTTCTAAAAAACGGTGAATCTCTATAAAGTGACATTACTTTATCAAATTCTCCTTTTTCTTCAAATGTCTTTAAGGCTGTTCCAACTCCATAAAACCCAGGAACATTCTGTTTTAACTGACTCCAACTCCCTACAAAAGGTATTGCTCTTAAATCGCCAAAATCTAAGGTTGCACTTTTACTTCTTTTAGAAGGTCGGCTACCAATATTTGCTTTTCCGTAGTACTTTAATGTACTCATGTGCTCAAGATATGGAAGAAATTTAGGGTGGTTTTTAAAATCAACATATGTTTTATAACTTATATCTGCAAGTTCCTGCATCGTTTGCTTATTCTTTACAGAGAAAAGATTACCCTCATTACTAGTCAATTCATTTTCCACTCCGGCCCCTAGCAGTTGTTCTAAATTATATTGACAAGAATCCAGTGTACCAAAATTAGAACTGATTGTTTGTCCCTGAACGGTTAATTGTATTTCCTCGTCTTCAATTGTTGGACCAAGAGAAGCATAAAATTGGTTTGTATTTCCTCCTCCTCTTGCAGGTGGCCCTCCTCTACCATCAAAGAACACGACTTTTACATCATATTTTCTAGAAACTTCGGTTAGCATCTCTTTTGCTTTAAAGATTCCCCAATTCGCCATAAGATACCCTCCATCCTTGGTTCCATCAGAAAAACCTAGCATAATAGTTTGTTTCATTCCACGACGTTTCAGATGCTGCATATATTCTGGATTGTTATACAACGACTCCATTACCTGATGTGAAACCTGTAAATCTGGTACCGTTTCAAAGAGAGGAATTACATCTACCGTAGGAAACTCCCAATCACAAAGTCGTATCAATGCAAATGTTTCGACTATATTAAGTTCATTTCCATTATTACTAATGATGTAACGATTAGCAGCTCGCTCTCCATTATTTTGCTGTATTGTTTTGATAGCATAAATGGATTCTATTGTTGCTCTTGTTATATCATCATCAAAAATAGAAGGGTCTATTTTTCCTTTAAGAGTAGAAAGCACATTAATTTGTTCGTTTTCAGAAAGAGATTCATATTGTTCTGGAAAAACACCCAACCCTAGTTCGGTAGTCTTCTGCACAACTTCTGTAAGCACTTTATGATGAACTCTTGAATCTTGGCGAACATCTAATGTCCCGAAATGAAAACCAAAAATTTTCACTTTATTAATTAAATCTTGCAGGTCTTCTAGAAACAAGGATTGATGCTCTTCTATTAATTCTTCTCTAATCTCTAGCAATCCATTCATTAATGTTTCTATCGATAGCGGTTCTGCAGTTTTTGCATAATAAAAGTTATCATATAATGCATTTTCTAAAACCGCTATTTTATCCTGAAGATTACCAAAAGTAATTCTACGTTTTAATGCTCTAATATCTCGATAATAATTTATCAAAATTGTTTTGCGTAATCGTTTTGCTACTTTTAATGTAATCTCTGTGGTTACAAATGGGTTTCCATCCCTATCTCCTCCAGGCCAGAACCCTAAATTGATTAAATCGTTTTCAAGATCCTCTCCTTCAAATATATTTTGTTGCACATAATTATATATGGTTCCTGCCGAATGGTAGAATACATTTTCTAAATACCAAATCAAACTTACTGCTTCATCATAAGGTGTTGGTTTTTCTTTCTTAAAAAAAGCAGTTTTACCTAACTGGGCTAATAGTTTTTTTATTTTAGGTGAATCGTTATCACGAATTGCTGCATCCAAATCATGAATAATCCCAAGTACTGTTCCCGGGTAAAACTGTGTAGGATGGGCTGTTAAGGTTGGACGAATTTTAAACCTCCTCAGATAATCTTTTAATTCTTCTAATTTACCTTTTGCCTGAGCTTCTTCTTTAATACTTCTTAAAGTTCCGCGACCATCCATATTATTCACAACAGGAAAAGCCGCATCTTCTATTGCATCAAATAACACAACTTGACGCTCAATATACTGGATAAACCTAAATAGTAAATCATGTTTTTCTTTTGGTTTGGGGTTGTCTTGATACAATGAAAAAAAGTCTTCTACAATTTCTGTAGGGTTTTTGTGTTGATCATAACCTTTTTCACATACTTCTTTAAAAAGAGGTAATAAAACCCCTGTGTTACTTATCGTATCAAAAGGTAATGTTATAAATATACTATTGTATATCTGATACTTAGCAAGAACGTTTTCATTAAAACGTTCAATTTTTGGTTTTCTAGCCATTGGTGTGGTGGTACTTGTTTATGGTTAATATGCTTTTCTACTAAATACAGCAGAGAGATTTTTTAAACATCTCATGCTTAGTTATAAAAAGTCTTTTTAATTAATAAGCCCTTTAAGAAAATCTTAAAGGGCTTATCTATATTTGTTTAGTATATCCCTTTATAAATCCTGGAAAATAGAATGCATTAATCGTTTCTTATCATTAATACTCTCTTCTAATGAAATCATAGTCTCGGTACGATATACACCATCGATATCATCAAGTTTAAAAATAATCTCCTTTGCATGGTTAGTATCTCTAGCTCTAAGTTTACAGAAAATATTAAATTTTCCTGTCGTAATATGAGCAACTGTTACAAATGGTATTTCATTAATTCTTTGTAATACAAATTTGGTCTGTGAAGTATTTTGAAGATAAATACCAACATACGCTATAAATGAATATCCTAATTTCTTATAGTCTAATGTTAAAGAAGATCCTTCAATAATACCGGCTTCTTCCATTTTTTTAACTCGCACATGTACAGTACCCGCAGAAATCAGCAATTTTTTTGCTATATCTGTAAAAGGCGTACGGGTATTCTCGATTAACATGTCTAGAATTTGATGATCAACTTCGTCTAATTTAAACTTTGCCATAGTATTTTAATATAATTTTCCCGATTAGTTTACATTGCAAATTTAGCAGAAAAATACAGTTTTCATACATTTTATTTTAACTTTTTACCGATTCTATTAAGAATAATTCAGAATTTAGGTAAAACTTTAACAGCTCAGCCTCTGGAACTATCTCTACTGTAACGTTTTCGTTGTGTATTGTTCTTTTTTTACCAATAATCTCTCTATGACCGTAAAATTTTTGAAGATTATCAATTTTAACAATTTTTGGTATGAATTTCACATTATTTTTGATCAATTCTTCACTGTATTGAACGGCTATATCTACGTTTTCACCTCCTAACACCACATCTCTTATAATGACATCATAAAAACATTTTCCATTTTCTGGTATTAAAAAATATTCTTTATACATATCTCCTGTGATTTTGGTAGTAGCTATATATTCTATAGAAGTTATAAGGGAATAAAATATATATTCTCTGGTTATTTCACGATCATAATCATTTGGGTAATGTCCAGCTTCAAATAGTATGATAGGCACTCCCATATTAGCTAAAGTATCCCCCACACAGTTTAAATTAAAACCATCATCATACCTTCCTACTTGATTTGGAATATACTTCTGGAGTACAGCATTCATTTTTGCAATGATTTCCATAGCTATTTTACGACTTGGAGTTATTGACCGTTCTAAATCACTTGCCGGTGACAAAAAAGACACCGTAGCTGGGTATTTTGTTTCTCCTGCGCTAAAAATAGTACGTTGTCCATGAAGATTAAACGCAAAATCTGGTTGGATACGCTGAACCAGTTTACTAAACACGACACTTTCCTTTTGTGTTTTCTGCTGTGCATCTCTATTAAGATCTATCTGATTATAATTAAGTCTCGTATATGCTTTTGCCCCATCTGGACTTAAAATAGGTACTATATATATTGTACACTCTTCTAAAATAGTTTTTGCCGAATCATTTGAGGTGTCTGTAACGAAGTTTAAGAAATCAAATACAGCTTTTGTCGTTGTACTTTCATTACCATGCATCTGGGACCAAAACAAAAGTTTTTTAGATCCATTACCTAATTTAATAAGATGTATAGGAGCATCATTTTCAGAAAGTCCTATCTGTTCAATTTCAGTTTTTAAAGAGAAAAGATCCAATAAAGGGGAAATATGATCTGAAGTAATATAACGTCCAAATAAGGAAAGTTCTTTATAAGTGTTGTACCAGTTATGCAGTATACGAGTATCCATTAATTCGTTTTATAAAGCTACGAAATTACTACAGTTTACCGAAGATTCATAACAAATTAGATTAATATTTACAGTTGTAAACCAAGGCACTGTTTACAACTGTAACAACACCTTATTTACATTTGTAAACACTTAAAATAGATTCGTTTGTTTACATAGTTAAACAGTGATTCTTACTATGTTTCCAAATGTATTCTAGTTATTAACAAAAAAAATAAAGCGTTTTAGCATAACAAAATAAAAACTTATTAATCAAGGTATTATAGGTATTTATCTAAATTAAAGATTTAAAACTCCGTATTGTCGGTTTACAATTGTAAACCACTGTTTTCAACAAATTTGTTTACCTTTGTAACCAATATTTACTCTTAAACTAGTTTACAATGGTAAACAATAAAGATTTTGGCAAAAGAATCCAAAAAATAATGGATTACCATGCTGTATCTGCTTCATCTTTTGCAGATTACATGGGTGTAGGTCGCTCTTCTATTTCTCATATTCTTAGCGGACGAAACAAACCTAGTCTTGATTTTGTAATGAAGATTGTTGATGCATATACTGATGTAGATTTACAATGGTTATTATATGGGAAAGGAACATTTCCTAAATCTGAGAATGTTTCTGTGGAGAAAAAAAATCCTTTACCAAATACTTCAACTATTAATCAACCTACATCTGCTCCAACTACAATTTCTAAACAAGATTTATTTTCACAATCATCCCCAGAAGAAAAAACAGCAACACCAAATACTCCTACACTAGAAAAAATTTCTCGAGGAATTTCTACTGAAAATAACATAGACAGAATTGTCATTTTTTATACTGATGGCACCTTCAATTCATATCAGATGAAAAAAACTTAACAACTTTTCTCTTCCTTTCTATCAACTTTCTGGAAATAGAATTATTTTCGTTTTTTATTTATAACTATTATGAAGCGATTTGCTTTAGTATTTTTCTGTACTTTATGTATCAGCGGTTGTTACCAACAAGAACGTAACTGTACAAATTTTCACACAGGAACTTTTGAATTCGAAACTTTTCTGGATGGTGAGTTGGTTAAAACCACTTTTATTCGCAATGACACCATAGAAATTGATTATTTCAGGGGTAAGACCGACACAGCCAGTATTCGATGGATTAATAATTGTGAATATATTGTACAGAAATTATCTCCCAAAAATATGGCTGAAAAAAAAGCCATACATATGAAAATCTTAACTACCGATAAAGATATCTACACCTTTGAGTATGGGTTAGTAGATGCAACCAATAAACAACGTGGAACCGCAAAAAAAATAAAATAATGTTCGAAATCTTTACATCTGCAGATGCCTGGGTCGCCCTATTAACACTTACATTTTTGGAAATTGTTCTTGGTATTGATAATATCATTTTTATCTCCCTAGCATCTAGTAAACTACCTGATCAGCAGCAAAAAAAAGCAACCAATATTGGACTGCTATTAGCTATGGTCATGCGTGTTGTTTTATTGTTTGGTATATCATTATTAGTCGCTATGGAAGCTCCTTTCTGGCATATCAACCTTCCCTGGATAGAAGCAGGTATTAGCGGTCAAGCTTTAATCCTATTTGGCGGCGGGATGTTTTTATTATATAAAAGTGTTCACGAAATCCATGAAAAAGTCGATGAAAAGGGTGAAGAAGAAAAAGAAATCCAAGCTAAAAGCTCTTCTTCTCTTTCTAATGCCATTGTACAGATTACACTAATTAATGTTGTCTTTTCTTTTGATTCTATCCTTACCGCAGTAGGGATGACAAATGGATTAAGTGATAATCCCAATGATGCTTTATTATTAATGATTATTGCTGTGGTAGTATCTGTTCTAATTATGATGCTATTTGCAACTCCTGTAGGACGTTTTGTAAACAAACATCCATCAATTCAGATACTTGGACTTTCTTTTCTAATCCTTATTGGGTTTATGCTTATTGCTGAAGCTGCACATTTAGCTCATCTTCAGATTTTTGAAAGCGAAGTTGGTACTATACCAAAAGGATACCTCTATTTTACAATTGCATTCTCATTATTGGTTGAGTTTCTAAACTTCAAACTACGTAAAAAACAAAAAGTAGCTAAATAAAATGCTTAAGATATAGATTGTGATATTTATTATTATGAAGATGTGTTAAACAAGCTTTAACAAAATTTTCTTATTCCCAATAGAATTAAAAAAAATAAAATCACAATAGAATATATATTTTGAAATGAAACAGGATTTAATTCAGAATAGAAGATAAATAATCACTTGATTTATACTTACAAACTAAAAATTTTGAAGTGATTTCACTCTTAAAGCTTATATTGAATACTCTTAAATTATTAGGTTAAACAAATAACCATAACTAATTAAAAATAAAATAATTATAATTATTTACTGCATTCATTATTGTAAATTTAATAGTAGTGAAGCATAAGAAAAAAATATTTCCTATGTTTTTATTTTATGCATATAAAAAATCAAAAAAAATAGACTTTGGTTTTATGTTATACTGTATCCATATATAATTATAGTTTGGGATATTTTCATGTTTTTACGATTGCAGGCTTCTTCTAGATCAAAAGGATGAATGTAAAATAAAGAAGGATATTCATTATAAAAATAATCTCATTTCATAAGCAACCTATATTTAAAAAATAATCTCGGATTAGATTCTAATCACCTCCTTAATTATAATGAAGACAAATTATTAATATTTGAAAATGTTTTTCACAAGTATAATATTAGAATCAAAATAATTTGGTTAATATTATACTCCTAAAAAATAATTTTCACATGAATGATTTAGAAATAGCAAAACAGATAGAGCTCAAGCACATAAGTACTATTGCCGAAAAACTAGGATTAAATTCTGACAATATCGAAATGTATGGTAAGTATAAAGCCAAATTGCCACATTCGGTTATTGATAAAAATAAGGTAAACAAAAGTAACTTAATTCTTGTTACTGCTATTTCTCCAACGCCTGCAGGTGAAGGAAAAACTACAATGTCTATTGGTCTTTCTGAAGGTTTAAACCAATTAGGAAAACAAACTACAGTAGTTTTAAGAGAACCTTCTTTAGGTCCGGTTTTCGGCATTAAAGGTGGAGCAACAGGAGGTGGTTACTCACAAGTACTTCCTATGGAGGATATTAACCTACACTTTACTGGTGATTTTTCAGCGATTGAAAAAGCACATAATTTACTCTCTGCTGTTATTGACAATAATATACAAAGCAAAACAAATTCATTGAGTATAGATGCCAGAACAGTTACCTGGAAAAGGGTAATGGACATGAATGACAGAGCACTTAGAAATATTGTTGTGGGACTAGGAGGAACAACTTCTGGAGTACCAAGAGAAACAGGCTTTGATATTACGGCAGCATCAGAAATAATGGCAATCTTGTGTCTGGCGGATGATTTAGAAAATCTAAAAAAACGATTAGGTAATATTTTTATTGGATATACCTTTGATAAAAAACCAATCTATGCCAAAGACTTAAAAGTTGAAGGCGCTATGGCTGCCCTTCTTAAAGATGCGGTTAAGCCAAACCTGGTACAAACAATCGAAGGTAACCCGGCAATTATTCATGGCGGACCTTTTGCAAATATCGCCCAAGGTACCAACTCTGTAATTGCAACACGTATGGGAATGTCGCTTTCTGATTATACCGTAACAGAAGCAGGTTTTGGTGCGGATTTGGGTGCAGAGAAATTTTTGGATATAAAATGCCAAAGCGCAGGGATTTCACCAAAAGCAATTGTAATCACTACTACAATACGAGCATTAAAATATCACGGAGGAGCAGATTTAAAATCGTTGACAGATCCTAATGTAGAAGCGCTAAAAAACGGAATACCTAATCTTGAAAAGCATTTAGAAAATGTAAAGCAGTTTGGGATTACTCCTGTTATTGCTATCAACAGATTTGTATCTGATAGTGATGAAGAGATTGCTGCTATTCAAGAGTTTGCGAAAAAAAATAACGTAAGAGTTGCTTTAGCTGAAGTTTGGGCTAAAGGAGGAAAAGGTGCTTTAGATCTTGCAAAGCATGTGGTAGAAATTGTAGAATCTGGTGAATCAAACTTTTCTCCCTTATACAATTGGGAAACAGATGTAACCGATAAGATCGAAACTATTGCTACCAAAATATATGGTGCAAATCGAGTTGATTATACTGCAAAAGCAAAGAAAAACCTAAAAACAATTGCAGAATTAGGATTAGAAAATCTTCCGGTTTGTATTGCCAAGACTCAAAAATCATTATCTGATAATCCCAAATTAATAGGTCGCCCAAAAGATTTTACAATAACTATTAGAGAAATAGAAATAGCTGCAGGTGCAGGGTTTTTAGTTCCAATTACAGGAAACATGATGAGAATGCCCGGTCTTCCTGCCCATCCAGCATCAGAAAACATCAATATTGATAATGATGGTAATATTACAGGATTATTTTAGAAGCTGATATCAATAAATACGCTTTTTACGTTATAGTTAATGTTTAATGTAATACAATTATTTCTATTAACTTTGTGTAAATAGCTCTTTATTAATTAATAGTTCTTATGGCAATTAGAAATTATGAAGGCAAGAAATATGAAGTAGATTCAGTGAATAAAACATTAGATTCACTTACTATTGAAGAAGCATTGCAAATAAATATCAACAATAAACCCTTTACGGTGTCTATGAGGACTCCGGGAGAAGATATTAGCCTAATTCGAGGAATGCTTCACTCTGAAGATATCATTAAAAATGTAAATTTCCAGCCCGATATTGTTTTAAAAAAAGAGAATGACGATGGTATTGTAACCATAGTGAATCTTACTATTCCTGAAGAAGAACTAGGTGATGGATATTCTAATAGCAGAAGTTTATTATCTGTCTCTTCTTGTGGTATTTGTGGCCGAACAGAACTTGGAGATCTATCATTTCTAGGAAAAACTATTGATGATACCGAAATAATTGATGTCAATATTATTCATCAATTATTTACAAAAATGAGTGCTTTGCAGGATAATTTTAACCAATCAGGTGGTGCACATGCTGCTGCTGCATTTACTAATACCGGAGAACTACTATGTTCTATGGAAGATATTGGCCGTCATAATGCGGTAGATAAAGTTATTGGTAAACTAATTTTATTAAACAAACTAGATCAAGCAAAAATAATTACTGTGAGTGGACGTGTTTCTTATGAAATCGTTATTAAATGTTTTAAAGCAAAAATTCCGTTTTTAGCGGCAGTTTCTGCACCATCGTCTTTAGCAGTTGATTACTCTAAAGAACTAGGGATTACATTATTAGCATTTTGCCGTAATCAGAGAGCAACCTGTTACTCTAATCCCTATCGAACTAAAACAACTAAACAATTTCGAGATATCGATACAAAAGCAGGTTAAAAAGAATATATGTCAGATAATTTAAGTGAATTATTAGGTAGAAAAAAAGTAGATCAGAGTCTCTTCAATAAAATGGGAGAGCTGGCAAAACCTACAGGCACACCAAGTGATGAAGAATTAGTAAAATTGGCTGATGAGTTCTTAATTGGAAAAGCCAATACTTATGGTACAGCTAGTTTCTATGATTTTTTAAAACCCGAAAACAAAGGTAAAAAAGTATATGTTTGTAATGGGACCGCATGTGTTTGTGCTGGTACCCAAGATACTCTAGGCAATTCACTTAAAAATCATTTTAAGGAAGATGAAATTGGGCATATGACATGCCTTGGGAGGTGTCATGAAAATAACGCATTTCATTATGATGGAAAAAATTATTCTGGTGATGCACTTCATAATCTTGATCAAATTATTAATTCAAAAAATGAGTTAAATCAAGATAATTACAATATAAAAGCTAGTGGAAAAGCAATACTTACCCAATCATTCACTACTATTTCTGATTTTTATAAGCCGTTTATAGGTGCTCTTAAAAAAGATTCCGCAGAAATATTAGAAGAAATCAAAACTTCAAATGTTCGAGGTCGTGGTGGTGCAGGTTTCCCGATGGGATTAAAATTAGAGTTTTGCAGAAATGTAGAAAACACAACAAAATTTATTATTTGTAATGCCGATGAAGGAGATCCCGGTGCTTTTTCTGATCGATATTTATTAGAACATCAACCCCATTCGGTATTATTCGGAATGCTTATTTCTGGATATGTTACACATGCAAGTTACGGGATTGTGTATATACGTGCAGAATATCCTGAAGCTGCAAAAATCGTACAGGATGCTATCGATGATCTTCGAAATGAAGGATTGATCGGGGATAATATTCATGATAGTGGATTTAACTTTGATTTCAAAATCATACAAGCACAAGGATCATACATTTGTGGAGAAGAAACGGCGCTTATCAACTCTATAGAAGGACAACGACCAGAAGTTCGTGTTCGTCCGCCCTATCCAGCTCAAAAAGGCTTATTTAATAAGCCAACTGTAGTTAATAATGTAGAAACACTAGCCGCTTTACATTACATTATAAGTAATGGAGGAAATGCCTGGAAACAAATTGGAACTGAACGTTCTTCTGGAACAAAACTAGTTTCCTTAGATAGCTTTTTTAATCGACCTGGCCTCTATGAAGTAGAAATGGGAACCTCTCTTTCTGTAGTTATTAACGACTTGGGTGGTGGATTTAAATCCGATATTAAAGCGCTTCAGATTGGCGGTCCTCTTGGAGGAGTAGTCCCCATCTCAAAAATTAATGATTTGACAATAGATTTTGAATCTTTTTCAAAAGAAGGTTTCTTACTGGGACATGCATCAATTATTTGTATTCCTTCTAGTTTTCCAATGATGAAATTTATAGAACATCTTTTTGATTTTGCTTCTTATGAAAGTTGCGGAAAATGTTTTCCTTGTAGACTAGGAACAAAACGAGGGCATGAGCTTTCTAACAAAGCATTACAATCAGATTATAAAATAGATCAAAAATTGTTCTCAGATCTTTTAACTACTCTCGAACAAGGGTCATTATGCGCGCACGGAGGTGGTATTCCACTACCTATCCGAAATACGTTACACTATTTTGAAGATGAATTGAAAACGTACTTCAACTAAACATTTATTATCATGAAAACAGCTTATATAGATAATCAGGCTTTCGAAATAGTTGAAGGAGAAACTATGCTCTCTTTTATAAGAAGGTATAAAGAAAAAAATCTTGTTCCAACCTTATGTGATGCACCAAATTTAGATCCTTTTGGTTCTTGCCGTGTGTGTAGCGTAGAAGTGGCCTTAGAAGAAAACGGAGCTGTTAAGACTTTGGCCTCTTGCCATACACCAGTTTCAGAAGGACAATACATATACACAAATTCTGAATCGGTTAAAGAATTACGAAAAAATATCGTAGAGTTGGTACTAACAGACCATCCTCTTGATTGTTTAACCTGTGAGGTAAATGGAAATTGTGAGCTACAAACAGTTGCCGCCCAGGTAGGAATTAGAGAAGTACGTTATCCAGAAGGAGATAATCACCTTTATAAAACAAAAGATTTAAGTCATCCCTATATGACTTCAGATTTATCCAAATGCATTAACTGTTATCGATGTGTACGTGCCTGTGATGAAGTACAAGGGCAATTTGTATTGAGTATGTCTGGTCGAGGCTTTGATTCTTCTATTATCAAAGGATTAGATCAATCTTTTATGGATTCTGATTGTGTAAGTTGCGGTGCTTGCTCTCAAGCATGCCCAACTTCTGCTATTTCAGATGTTTTTCAGTCAAAAGCTATTAAAGCCACCGATACAACGAGAACTATTTGTACCTATTGCGGTGTAGGATGTAATCTTGAAGTTGCTACCAGTAATGGAGAAATATTAAGTATTCAAGCTCCCTATGATGCCGAGGTAAACCAGGGGCATACCTGTTTAAAAGGTCGTTATGCATTTAAGTTTTACGATCACCCTGAGCGTTTAAATTCTCCTATGATCAAAAGAAATGGGGCATTTGAAAAGGTTAGCTGGGATGAAGTATATGAATATATCGCTTCAAAATTAAGCTCTTATAAAAATGAATTTGGCTCGGATTCTATGGCAGGGATTTCGTCTTCACGATGTACCAATGAAGAGAATTATTTAATGCAAAAATTCTTTAGAGCTGTAATTCAGACTAACAATATAGATGGTTGTGCACGAGTATGCCACTCGCCTACTGCTTTAGGAATGCAGCGTACGTATGGTACCGGAGCAGCTACTAATTCTATTGATGATTTAAAAGACACAAACTGTATTATGGTTATTGGGGCTAACCCAACCGATGCGCACCCCGTAACAGGAGCCAAATTAAAGCAGTTTGCCATGAAGAGTGACAATGTTTCTATTGTTATTGACCCAAGACGTACCGAATTGGCTAAATATGCAACACATCACTTAGCATTACGACCAGGAACTAATGTGGCTGTTCTTAATATGATGATGTTTTACATTATAACCGAAGAACTGGCAGATGCTTCTTTTATCGAAAGCAGAACAGAAGGATTTGAAGAATATAAAAAAGAGATTCTTTCCATAAATATAGACAAACTAGAAGCTGTTTCTGGTGTGGATCGCAATCAGGTACGTGAAGCGGCCATTGCCTATGCTTCTGCTCCAAATGCTATGTCTTTTCATGGATTAGGAGTAACAGAGCATTCTCAAGGTACATTTACAGTAATGCAAATTGCCGATTTGGCTTTGCTTACAGGTAATATTGGAAGACGCGGTGTTGGTGTAAATCCGCTACGTGGGCAAAATAATGTACAAGGTTCTGCCGATATGGGTGTACAACCACATCAGGGAGCAGGATATTTGGATATTACTAGCCATAAGGTAAATAAACAGTATAATGAATTTTACGGTGTAAATGTACCTATGAACATAGGATACAAAATACCAGAAATGTTTGATGCTGCCCTGGCTGGAGACCTAAAAGCTATTTGGATTATAGGAGAAGATGTAGTACAAACAGATCCTAACACACAAAAAGTTATTAAAGCGCTTCAGGCAACCGATCTGGTAATTGTTCAAGAATTATTCATGACTGAGACTGCAAAATATGCAGATGTTATTTTACCAGGCGCATCGTTCCTGGAGAAAAACGGAACGTTTACCAATGGAGAGAGACGTGTGCAAGCGGTTCATAAAGTTGTTGAACCTATTGAAGGATCTAAACCAGACGGACAAATTATTGTAGATATTATGAATAAAATGGGATATGCTCAAGCAGACTATACTCCCGATGGAATGTTGGAAGAAATATCTCAAATTGTTCCTTTCTTTGCAGGGATTTCATGGGATAGATTAGGTGTAAATGGACTGCAATGGCCTGTTGCAAAAGATGGTACAGATACACAAATTCTTCATAAAACAGATTTTAAACGAGGAAAAGGGTTATTTGAATTTAATTCTTGGGAGGAAACCAAAGAATTAACTTCACATGCCAAAGATTATCCATATATCTTAACAACAAACAGGGAGCTAGAGCATTATAATTGTGGAGCTATGACTCGTAGAACGGCTAATGAACAAATACTATCTGATGATTATCTAATGATTCATCCAGAAGATGCACAAGAAAACTTAGTAAATGAAGGTGATTATGTGTGTCTAGAATCTCCTAGAGGGAAAGTAGATGTAAAAGCCAGAATTACGGATGAAGTTAAAAAAGGAGTATTGAGTACTACTTTTCATTTCCCAGAAATTATGATTAATAATTTAACCGGAGATATTCATGATTCTGAAGCGATGTGTCCAGAATATAAAGTTGTCGCTGTTCGGATAAGAAAAAGTAAAGGAAAATTTAAACCGCAGTTAAGTTAATCGATACACCTATAATCATTCACGTATTTTTGAGATAGGTTTTTTGACTTTACCAGAGAATAAGTGTATTATTTAGTTTTTCTAAATTATTTCCGCAATACCGGTCAAAAAATAGTAAAGTTTTAGATGTACTATTGTAGTGTTCAAAAAGCAAATTATGCCTGAAAGCGCTAAAGACTCATACCAATATAGAATTTCTAATGCAATTACTTTTATAGAAGAAAACCTAAAAAACGTACTTACACTAGATCGTATTGCACAAGAAGCGTGTTACTCTAAATATCATTTTATTCGTCTTTTTGCAGCTGTTACGGGAGAAACAGTGGTAAACTATGTAAGAAAACGAAGAGTATCTGAGTCTGCTCATGAGTTAATCCTTACCCAAGAACCTATTGTAGCTATTGCAGAACGTTATCAATTTGATTCTCAGCAAGCATATACTCGTGCTTTTCAATCTGTTTTTAAAACAAGCCCTGGGAAATATCGAAAAAAAAGGCATCGATTCGTAGCTTTTGAACGATATACTTTATCACCAGCTGATATCAATAAACTACAAAGTGATTTTGTTTCTATGGAGCCAAAAATTATTACGATTATAGATAGAAAATTAATAGGAATGCGAATAAAAACTTCGCTATCTAATGACACAACATCTCAAATGTGGCAACAATTTATGCCCAGAAGATTTGAGATCAAAAATAATAAAAACACGGGATATTATTCTGTACAAACATATGATGAAGATATCACTTTCGATACTTTTACAGAAGATGTAATATTCGAAAAATGGGCTGCCGTCGAAGTCACAGATTTTAATCAGGTTCCAGAAGGTATGGTTTCTTATCTACTACCAGGTGGTAAATACGCTATATTCATTCATAAAGGACCTGTTGATACTTTCAAAAAAACAATGGATTATATACACGGAAAATGGCTTCCTAATTCGGGTTATGAATTAGATCAAAGAAATCATTTTGCAATTATGGGAGACAAATACCATGGCCCACATCATCCAAAATCTGAAGAAGAAATCTGGGTTCCTATTCAATGAATTGTATAATCATCGACATTATATTTTTTCTAAAAATGGAAATACCTTATCTCTGTAACTAACACCTATAGGAATCTCTACAGTATCAATATCAATATCGTTTATTGTAAAAGCCGTTACTTTTTTTAGATTAATAATATAAGATCGATGTGTCCTTAAAAATTCTTTATCTATTAATTCAAGTTCTATATCCCCGATTTTATACTTAGCCACAATACATTTCTTATTGGTATGTATTTTTATATAATCTTTTAAACTTTCAATATATAGAATGGTATTTAAATGTATTTTGTGATGTTTGTTTCCTGATTTGATAAGAATATAGGGATCTTCTCCTGTTAATGCATTAATAGGTGCTTCTGTATCTCTCTGAATTCCATTTTTTATTCTGAAATAACGCTCTACCGCTTTAAAAAACCTATCAAAAGTCACAGGTTTCAAAATGTAATCTACTATATCCAAGTCATACCCTTCTAGAGCATAATCTCTATAAGCAGTTGTTAGGATAGTACTAGGAGGATGTTTTATTGTTTTTAAAAGATCTATCCCTGTAACCGAAGGCATTTTTACATCCAAAAACAATAAATCAATAGCTTCATTATTCAAAATCTCAAAAGCTTTTAGTGCATTATTACATGAAGCAACCACTTCTAAAGACTCTATTTGAGAAATGTGCTTTTCTATAAGTCGTACAGCCAAAGGCTCATCATCAACAATTAAACATCTTGTCTTTGTAGTAAATGTATTCATACTGTAAGTTCTAGAGTTACTGTAAATAAGCTTTCTTTTTCGTCGATATTAAGGATATAACCATTGGGGTAAATTAAATCCAATTGTTGCTTGATGTTATTAAGTCCGATAGATTCTTTAACTCCCTCTTGTGTAGAGTTAGCAATAGAATTAGCTACTACAAAGGTAAAAATAGTGTCTTGATAACTAATAGAAATATCAATTTTTGGGGATCCGCTATCCTCTCCTGCTCCATGCTTAAATGCATTTTCAACTAATGGAAGTAAAATAAGTGGAGCTATTTCAATATCCTTCTCCAATGATGTATTAAATGTCACCTGCAAACGATCGTCATATCTTAGTTTTTCAAGGGCGATATAATTTTCTAGAAAAGAAATTTCGTTTGTAACAGAAACAAATTTAGTATTACATCTATATAGCACATAATCCAATATCTCTGATAGTTTACTTATTGATTCTGGAGTTTTTGGAGAATTATCCAAAGACAACATATAAATATTATTAAGTGTATTAAATAGAAAATGAGGATGTAATTGAGTCTTAAGCATTTTTAATTCTGCTCCTACTTTCTCTTTTTCTAATAACAAATTTTGCTGTTTCACCTTAGAAATATCTACTATAAACTGAACTGCCAGAAAAATTAGTGCTGCTATATAAATACTAGGAAAATAGTGTGCCATCAAAAATTTTACATCCAGAAAAATTTGAGCGACCGTTTCTTGAGTAAACGGAGGTATTCGTACCAATGGTTCTGCTACATGAACTATTAGAACTCTACTTAACGCACTAAATATGTAAGCACTAAGAAGCATTAAGATCGTAAAACGCACATATTTTTTGGTGTAAATAAATTTGGGAACCAAAATGTATGTCAAAGAATAAGATGCCAATATTTGGGGAATCATAATGCAAATCTTATACACCAAAGAAGCGACCATTGTATGATTTTCTTCAAAATCATCTCTAACCATAAAAAACAATAACACGACCAACCAAAATATAATATGGAAAGATAATCTTGACTGTCTAAAATCTTCTTTTAATTTTTTAAAATTCATAATCTAAATATGCTGTTATATACGACTTATTCTCTAAAAAATATTATTCAATAATTTTACTCCAAATTACTGCTTTTTTGAAGAGATCTTTTACTATAGGCCAACTACTTTTTATATAGGAACTCGGCGGCAGATGCTCCCATTTTTCGATGATTATGGCCAATATTGGGTATTATTTTTAATTCCCAATTCAAAAATAAAGCCTGTATTGCCTTTAAATGAATGAAGTAGACGAATTCATAAAAAAACTGCCTGAATCAGTTAAAATAAACGACGAATATCTCTTACTCATCATCTTTTATCATCCGACGATTTTTTGCTGGTATTGGTCGATAACTCAAAACCCATACTCATAAAACAATCATTTTTGACCAAAATTAAAAAACTAGTCAGGATGAAAAAAATAGCGTTTATATTCTTGTTAAGCTGTATTATGTCTTTACAAGCACAAATGTCAAAACAACTAACTCTTAGCGGTAAGGTAATAGAAAAAGTATATAAACAACCTTTAGAGTTTGCTACAATAGCAATCATAAACTCTGTAAATCAAAAAACCATTACGGGTGGAATCACCAATGCAGAAGGAAATTTTGTTATAGAAGTTCCCCCTGGAAAATATAATATTAAAATAGAATACATCTCTTTTAAAGCATACATAATAAATAACATCACTATCGATGACGATATGGTTCTTGATACTATAATACTTGAGGAAGATAATGAGCAATTAGCAGAAGTAACATTAGTATCAGAAAAAACTACTGTAGAGTATAAATTAGATAAAAAAGTATTTAATGTAGGAAAAGATCTTATTCATAAAGGAGGAACAATAAGTGATGTACTAGACAATGTTCCTTCGGTAAGTGTAGATGCTGCAGGGGCTGTTAGTCTTAGAGGAAATCCAAGTGTTAGAATACTAATTAATGGCAAACCATCTGTACTTACTGCAAACAATGGGCTTGAGCAGATTCCGGCAGAAAACATCGAAAAAGTAGAGGTAATTACTAATCCTTCAGCCAGATATGAATCTGAAGGAGCTGCAGGTATTATAAACATTATTCTCAAAAAAAATAAACGTTCTGGTTTTGGTGGTTCTTTTCAACTTACTTCAGGAATTCCTGCAAATCACAATGCAAATATTAACTTAAATTATAAAACAGAAAAAATTAATGTATTCGCTAATCTGGGATATAGATATGCTAATTTTTTTGGAGAAGAAAAACAAACACAAACAACTCAAACAAACACAATAACTAATAGTGTAAACCTTAATGCAGACACCAAAAGAAATGATGATCACTACAATATTTACTTTGGAGGAGATTATTACATTAATGACAAAAATACACTTACCACAAGCTTTTATCATAACAAATTAAAGAATACTGATGAAACTGATTTCACTTATACTTATCTAAATACCAATAAAGAAACAGATAGTATCATATCACGAAAAGAGGATTATAAAGAACCACAAAACTTTAATCAGTTAGAAATCAACTATGTAAAAACATTTGATAAAAAGGGACAAAAATTAACAGCTAATGTTCAGTATGATTTTTGGAATGATGATGAAAATGAAATGATCACTCAACAACGTATTTTACCTACCGAAGGAGGTCTAACAAGAATCAGAACTCGGGATGTAGAAAGTAGTAAAGATCTCCTTATACTATCTGACTTTATATCTCCTTTGACCGAAAAATCAAGATTAGAAACAGGTGTTCGAGGAGAAATCAGGAGAATTACAAGTGACTATACTGCATGGGTAGACGATCAAATATTAGAAGGTTTTGATAACCGCCTGGATTATGACGAGCGTATTTATGGAACATATATGCAATATGGTAACAATAGAAAAAAGTTTAATTATCTTCTTGGGGTTAGGCTAGAACATTCTGATATCGGTATTAGTGATCGCGAAGCACTTTTTAGTAATAAGAAAAAATACACAGACATATTTCCTACCACTCATTTCACCTATAATTTTACAGAAAGAACCAATCTTCAATTAAGTTATAGCAGAAGAATTAATCGACCGCGATTTTGGCAACTAAATCCTTTTGGAGGGCTTTCGGATCCTAGAGATCTCTTTGCAGGAAATCCTGATTTAAACCCTGCATATGCAAATGTTCTTGAACTTGCATTATTAAAAAGATGGACAAAAATAACGCTCAATCCATCAATTTACTATCAATATCATACTGATTTCTTCCAATTTATTACCTCTCCTACTGCTGAAGGAGGTTTTATAACAACACCAGTAAATTTATCTCATGAGGAACGTCTAGGATTTGAGCTGGCAACAACATATAATCCGTTTAAATGGTGGCGCTTATCTGGTGAGTTTAATTATTATACTTTTACACAAGAAGGAACTTATGAAAATATCAATTATGATACAGAAGATACAAAATGGTCTACAAGAGTAAATTCTAGAATGAAGTTTTCAAAAGGGTTTTCTATACAAACAAATTTTACTTATCAAGGAAAAAGTAATAGTGGGCAAAGACTTATCAAATCACAATATTGGGCAAACTTTGGGATTAGTAAAGACTTATTTAAAGACAAAGTCTCTCTAACACTTAATGCGAATAACATTTTTGATTCGAGAATTAATAAATCCACAGTTACAGGACAAAATTACAGTTTGGTTTCTTCTACTACCAGAAGTGGCAGAAGAGTTAGTGCAACTCTTACATATCGTTTTAATCGTAAAAAATCTGATCGTGACCGTTTACCAGACTAATCAATATATTGGTAGCAAAATTTCAGTTAATAAAAACCTATTAGGCTTTCTAATTCTAATGAATTTTGTTATTATTTGCTATCATCAATAAATAGTTTATCAGGTATTTCATAATTACAAATTTTAATGCACTTTTGCAGTACTAAATAATCTATATATTAAACATATTATTATAATGAGTCTAGAAAGAGAATTACATAAGCGTAGCGGATCTGTATGCGAATTATCAGGAGAAACTGAAAATTTAAAAGTCTATGAAGTTCCTAAGTCTCCAGGAACAGATCTGGATTCTCACATTCTTATCTCTCAAGTATGTTTAGAACAAATAGAAGACCCTGAAAAAGTAGATGTAAATCACTGGCGTTGTCTTAATGATAGTATGTGGAGTGAAGTTCCTGCTGTACAAGTTATGGCATGGAGAATGTTACATAGATTAAAATCTGCAGGTTGGTCGCAAGATTTATTAGATATGCTTTATCTCGATGAAGATATGGCAGCATGGGCAAATGCTACTGGAGATGGTGATGATAAAGAAAATACCATTAAACATTTAGATGCTAATGGTGCACTATTGCAAGCTGGAGACTCTGTTGTTTTAATTAAAGATCTGGATGTAAAAGGAGCAAATTTTACCGCTAAAAGAGGTACTCATGTTAGAAACATCTCATTGGTTCATGATAATGCAGAACAAATTGAAGGTCGTGCAAATGGGCAACATATTGTTATCCTAACAAAGTTTGTAAAGAAAGCCTAAAAAACCGTAATTAACCAATGTGAGTTTTGGGTAACTTTATTTTATATTTTTACCAGAGGTAATTAAAAAATATAAGTAGTACAATATGACATGTGTTTATAGCAGTTAAGTGATTAATCGAATAAGTGATTTACCCTTGGTAAATCATAATACTTCCTAGGAAAAAACAGTATTCATTCCACAAAAAAATCAAAAATCAAGGTAACATTTCGCTCTTCTACGACACAAATATAAAATGATACCTACAATGCAATAATACTTAACTAAATAAAGTAATAAAAATTAATTAATAAGAATACCATTATGAACAAATTAAGTGCCCTAAAAAACCTATTTGTGTTTATTATTTCAATTTCGATCTTTTCTTGTGGTTCTGATGATTCAGAATCTAATATACCCAATGATGACTCAATATTAGCAGATTATATTGCTAATATTGGTAGTATTAAGGACTTTTCTATTAATGCAAATAATGAAATATATTATATACACACAGGTAATAGTGATGGAGGAGTTAATCTTTCAATTAGAAAAATGAGCAATACTGGAGATATCACTGTTTTAGATGAATTGGACTTTTCATTATTTGGAAATGAAATGGGAATTACAAATTCGGGTGATGAAAACATCTATTATGTTACAGATTCACATAATGAAGGAAATAAAGTACATATTTATTCTGTTAATTCTTCATCTTCTTCAACTTACTCAATGACACCAATATCATCTCCTTTTGTGGGGCCGATCAGAATGAGTGCTATTGAAAATTTTGGTGATGAAACATATATAACTTTTGATTACAGTGCATTAGGTTTAAGAAGATATTTTCCAAATTTAGAGACCGATATGATTATTGCTGGTTCAGGTGATTCTTCAATAACAGACGGAACAGGGTTAAATGCCAGCTTTAAATTTGTTACAAAAATATTATCTACAAATGAAATTATCTATGTTATAGATGATTCTAATAATTTAAGAAAAATTGAGAAAACTGGAAATGAATTTAATGTAACAACTGTAATTTCTGATTATACAAACAGCTTTAATGACATTGCAGTTGATAAGAACGGAAATATATTAGTGTTAGTAGATAACAAAGGAATCTATAAGTTAAATATTTCAAACAACTCATTAGAGGAGTATCTAACAGGTGAAATAAAACTAAAAGATAGTAATAATGGTAGCTATGGTACAGAATGGGGAGGAGTTGATAAATTTTTGATTAAGAAAAATGATATATTTTTATACTCTTCTCAAAAATTTATTAAAATATCAGATTTTGAAACAAAAATATAAACAACTAAATCCCTGCACTTTCAGTGCAGGGATTTACATTTGGTATTGGTTGTAGTATGAAATAACCCAAATTTGAATGACTCCTTCAATCAAAAGTAATAATCCAAATCATCACCCACTTTATTATCAAAATAAACTCGCCTGCTCTCCTTCTTCACCTGCATCATTATCATTATCTAAAGATTTTGCTGAAGCTTGATTGTTGGTTGTTTCAGGAGACACATTTTCTTCTTCTATCACTTCGATTTCTTCGGTAGGAAGATCTTCTTCTTCTTCATACGGTAATGAATCCAGCAGATTAATCTGTTTTACTTTATGTGTAGTTAATTGATTTCCTAATGCTTTTGATCCTTTTATGGATATAAATTCTTCGAGATTTATTTCTTCATTGGGTCGTTGATCTTTACCTCTTAGCTTAGTAAATACTATTTCTGCCATAGGTCTATAATCTGTAGAGACAACTTCTAAGAAAGACTTTTGGTGCTCTGTAATAAAAGTTTCTTCTCGCTCTGGGTGTTCTATTAGGAAACGTTTTATATAGTATCGTTCTTTCTCTCCATCCCAATATATTGCAGATATTGGTTTTTTGGGTTTCCATTTTTCTAAAACAATCATATCCGAACTGAAATGCAATGTCATTTCGGGAATTATTGTTTTTGCATTCCCTTTTTGGGTAATAACCAAAAGACGATCCTCTCCTCTAAATTCACCTAATAATTCTCCTCTTCCATCTACATTAAGGCGTTGTACCGAATCGTCAAACCAGATTCTTCGTGGTTTTAGAGTAGATACTCCTTGTTCTTTCAATTCAACTCGCTTGATATTATATTTGGTAACAATATTACCTTTTACCCCTCTACCTTTGATTAATAAATCTGCAAAGTCGAGATCAAATTTTAATTTTTTGATACTTCCTGCTTGTCGTAAGAAAATAGTAATTACCTCAGCCTCACCATTTGGATTAGCAGAGAAATAAGTGATTTTTGATCCTTTTTTTCCTTGTGCAAGGTCATATTCTTTATCTCTTGTTACTCCTGTAACGGCAAATCGCTTAACATATGATGCTCCACCCTTACCATCTTGATAAATCATATTATAAATTGTACGTTTATCTTTTTTCTTAAAGACAGCTATATGAATTATATTTTTACCAATAAAGGTCTTTGATCCAACTTTGGTAATCATCAATTTTCCTTCTCCTGTAAAACAAATAATATCATCAATATCAGAACAATCTGCTACATACTCATCCTTACGTAATGAAGTACCTATAAACCCTTCTTCTCGATTTACATATAGTTTTGTATTTCGAATTACTACTTTGGTCGCTTCAATATCATCAAAAATCTTGATTTCGGTCTTACGTTCTTTTCCTTTACCATATGTAGTTTTTAGCCTTTTAAAGTAATCTATAGCAAACTCTATAAGGTGCTCAAGATTGTGTTTTACCTGGGCTATATCTTCTTCAAGTGCATCTATTTTTTGTTGTGCTTTATCTATATCAAATTTAGAAATACGCTTAATTCGAATTTCTGTTAGACGTACAATATCTTCCTCGGTAATCGCTCGTTTTAGATGTTTAATATGAGGTTGTAATCCTTTATCAATAGCTTCAATCACCCCTGGCCATGTTTCTACTTCTTCTATATCCCGGTAGATACGGTTTTCGATAAATATTCTTTCTAGTGAAGCAAAATGCCATTGTTCCTGTAATTCTTCTAATTGAATTTCCAGTTCCTTTTTCAGTAATTCTACTGTATTATCTGTAGAACGACGTAGCATTTCTGAAACACCAATAAAGTTTGGTTTATTATCTTCTATAACACATCCTAATGGTGATATAGACACTTCGCAGTTTGTAAATGCATAAAGTGCATCGATCGTTTTATCAGGGGAGATACCAGAAGGAAGATGTATTAATATCTCTACTTTTGCTGCAGTATTATCTTCTATTTTCTTAATCTTTATCTTTCCTTTTTCATTAGCCTTAAGAATAGAATCTATTAAAGATGTGGTGGTTGTAGAAAATGGTATCTCATTTATAACCAAAGTATTCTTCTCATATTGAGATATCTCGGCACGTACCCTAACTTTACCGCCACGGTTACCATCATTATAGTTTGTAAAATCTGCAATACCTGACGTAGGAAAATCAGGCAAGATAGTAAATCGTTTTCCTTGCAAATGCTTTATAGATGCATCTATTAATTCTATAAAATTATGAGGAAGAATCTTGGTGCTTAATCCAACGGCTATTCCTTCTGCACCTTGTGCTAACAACAATGGAAATTTAACCGGAAGATTAATAGGTTCTTTCTTTCTACCATCATATGATAATTGCCAATCGGTAACTTTGGGATTGTATACTACATCTAATGCAAATTTAGATAACCGGGCTTCTATATATCTCGATGCGGCTGCTCTATCACCGGTAAGGATATTACCCCAGTTACCTTGCATATCAATCAGCAATTCTTTTTGTCCAACTTGTACCATCGCATCAGCGATACTGGCATCACCATGGGGATGATACTGCATCGTGTGCCCTACAATATTGGCCACTTTATTATATCGACCATCATCGAGATCCTTCATAGAATGAAGAATACGACGTTGTACTGGTTTTAAACCATCTTCAATTGCCGGTACTGCTCGCTCTAAGATTACATAAGATGCATAATCCAAAAACCAGTCTTTGTACATTCCTGTGACCTTAGTAATCACCTCTTGTGGTTCGTGGTCTTCAGGGTTTACATCGTGATGTAGTTCTTCGTTTTCGTTTTCCAAATCCATATATAACTTCTGGGGCTTCTAATAATTATAATTCTTCCTCTACCGAATCCAATTCTACTTTTAAATTATCGATAATAAATTCTTGTCTTTGTGGTGTATTTTTTCCCATATAAAAAGACAGTAATTCTTCGATCGACTTTTCTTTATCTAGCATTACAGGATCTAAACGTATATCATCCCCTATAAAATGCACAAATTCGTCTGGAGAAATCTCCCCTAATCCCTTAAATCGTGTAATTTCTGGTTTACCCGATAACTTTTCTATTGCATCTCTTCTTTCCTGTTCTGAGTAGCAATAAATGGTTTCTTTTTTATTACGTACTCTAAATAATGGAGTCTGTAATATATATAAATGTCCTTCTTTTATAACTTCTGGAAAGAATTGTAAGAAAAAGGTGATTAATAACAATCGTATGTGCATTCCATCTACATCGGCATCAGTAGCAATTACAATATTATTATAACGTAAATCTTCTAATGACTCTTCTATATTAAGTGCTGCTTGTAACAGATTGAATTCTTCATTTTCATACACAATCTTTTTGCTCATGTTATAGCTATTCAACGGTTTTCCGCGTAAGCTAAAAACAGCTTGGGTATTTACATCTCTGGATTTGGTTATAGATCCACTTGCAGAATCTCCCTCGGTAATGAAAAGCGTGCTTTCGAGATTACGATCTTTCTTGCTATCGGTAAGATGAACACGACAATCTCTTAATTTCTTATTATGTAAACTGGCTTTCTTTGCTCTCTCTTTTGCAAGTTTTCGAATTCCAGATAAATCTTTACGTTCGCGCTCTGCTTGTAATATTTTACGTTGTAAACTTTCTGCCGTATTAGTATTTTTATGAAGAAAGTTATCTAACTTAGTTTTTACAAAATCATTAATATAGGTTCGAACTGTTGGTAAGTCTCCTCCCATTTCTGTTGATCCCAATTTTGTCTTAGTCTGACTTTCAAAAACGGGTTCCATTACTTTTATGCTTATCGCAGATACAATCGACTTACGAATATCACTGGCTTCATAATTTTTACCATAAAATTCTCTAATTGTTTTCACTACTGCTTCTCGAAAAGCTGCCTGATGTGTTCCTCCTTGTGTAGTATGTTGGCCATTTACAAAAGAATGGTATTCTTCGCTATATTGTGTTTTGCTATGTGTAATTGCAATTTCGATATCATCTCCTTGAAGATGAATAATATCGTATAATCTATCTTCTTGATTTATCGTGTCAGAAAGTAAATCTTTTAATCCATTTTCTGAAAAATACTTCTCTCCATTAAAAATAATGGTCAAACCAGGGTTAAGGTACACATAGTTTTTTAGCATTTTGGCCACATACTCTGCGCGGTACTTATAATGCTTAAAGATGGTATTATCTGGTACAAAAGATACTTTAGTTCCTCTTCTACGAGAAGTTTCTTCTAATGTTTCCTGATTTGTGAGGTTTCCTTTTTCGAATTCTGCCGAAGCTGATTTGCCGTCTCGCGTAGATTCTACTTTAAAGAATGCAGATAATGCATTAACCGCTTTGGTACCCACACCATTTAAACCCACTGATTTTTTAAATGCCCGGGAATCATATTTACCTCCCGTGTTCATTTTAGAAACTACATCTACAACCTTACCTAATGGGATTCCACGACCGTAATCTCGAACAACTACTTTTTCACCTTGTATAGAAATCTCAATCGTCTTACCGGCACCCATTACATATTCATCAATCGAATTGTCGAGTACTTCTTTTACTAAAATATAAATTCCATCATCTGCAGAAGAACCATCACCCAGTTTCCCGATATACATTCCGGGTCGCATACGTATATGTTCTTTCCAGTCAAGGGATCGTATATTATCTTCGGTATATTTGGTTTCTTTGCTCATAAATTTTGGGTAGAATGCTCGCTAATATAAGGTTTCACTTACAAAATTAAAATAGCCTTTCTACAAAGTAATTAACAAATCGATAGTGAATTTTGTTGATTATTTGGTATGCAGCCATTTGATCTATCTAAATAGACCGTTTTTAAATAAAAAAAGAAGCCTAAAAGTCATTATTTCATAATAGAATCATCAATAGTTTTTTTGAATCAATTTTGAAGATGGTTTTTAATATTTGTCAAATGGACAAACCCATAAATATGCTTTTAAAGACAAGGATCACATAAGAAATACGTAGAAACACGTATGGACTCTAGTATACTTTGCGTCATATATTTGCTCATTAAAACAGTAACAACCTTAAAATCAACAATTAAAGTAACAATTAAAGAATACAAATTGGAAAACTAAAACATACAAATCATGAAAACACAGTCAATTTACTTTTTACTTTTCACATTTTTACTACTACCGAGTTGTAGTAATGATGATAATTTTATTGCCATACCAGAGCCTGAACCAATAGCTGAACCAGAGCCTGAACCTGAACCAGAGCCAGAGCCCGAACCAGATCCAATACCTTCTGCAGATATTATCGGAACAGTAGATTTATTTGACGATGATCGAAATATGGTAGATAACTCTGGAATGACTATTAGTATAGAAGGAAGTGATCCTCTAATTACCGCTACAACAGACCCCACTGGTAATTATTCATTAAAAGATGTTCCTTTTGGGACATATAACCTGATCTTTGAGAAAGAAGGTTTTGGAACTTATAAAATTTTTGATGTTGAGCATAAAGATGAAGGAGAATTTACATTAATGGCCAATGTGCTAAAATTAGGTCAAATATCTAATAGCGTGATCACCAAGGCTTCTGTTAGACAACAAGGTAATTTTTTTATATTGACTATGGATCGTCCTAGTACAGAAAATCTTTTGGTGAAAAGAATGCGAATTTTTTATCATTCTAGTGATGATGTTAGCAACGAAGTACATTCTCATTATTCTCCAATTATTGGCACTACTGGTAATCCTGCCAATTTAACATTCTCTATTGCCTTTTTTAGAACATTAGGTTTTAAAAGTGGTGATACCTTGTGGTTTAGAGTTTATGGAGAAAATTTCTATAGTAATACTTATCTAGATTCTGAATTGGGAAGAGATGTATTCCCTAATGTTAATCCAAATACTGTAGATGCATTTTCTATTGTTATTCCGTAATTAACTTAATAAAACAAAAGCTTAATCAATCTAAAAACGCCTAAGATTATATTTCATTAGGCGTTTTTTAATATCACATCTGATATCAAATAACATTAAGGGTTGAAAATTCTTCTTCAAAACTTGAAACAAAACCATTAATATCCTTTTTGTTTTTATCTTTCTTACCATGAGATAATACATACACTCCTATCCTGTTAAAATTCAAATCTTCTGAAACTTTAAATTATTTTAGTGCCTATTTTGGCATACACATAACTCCCTATTTGTATTCACTATTCCCAAAGAAACTTCGATAAGTGAGATAGCAAAAAATTTAAAATGGAATAATTATATTAGGTTTTAAAGGCTCTTAATATACAGAGACCGTTTTTAATGTTTCTGAAAAAGAAATTGGCATAAAAATAATGACTATAATAAGAGAACACGCTGCAACGCAAATTGTAATATTAACTCAATGGTAAACTTCTATTTTTAATAGAGATACTACTATATTTCACAAAAATAAGTAGAAATCAAAAATCAAAGAAAGGTTCTTCTGGAAAGTATCATTAGACAAATAACTAAATATATTTTTCTAGTGATTTTATGCAAAAAAAATATCATTAAAGATCGATAAAATTCATTTTCTTTTTACCTTTAATCCTCACTTATTTAGAATAACAAATTACAAAATTTATGTTTACACTTGAAGAATTAAATCAAGTCAAAAAACGGAAGCATTTGATCAATATTGCTGATCAAAAAAACATTGACATTAAAAAAATATTACAGAAAATCAGATACGAAGAAGAGCTTCGTTTTCTACAAGGAGAACTAGTAAATCTTCAGCAATGGATCGCCAAAAAGAAGCTACGTGTAGCAATCATTTTTGAAGGAAGAGATGCTGCAGGTAAAGGAGGCTCTATAAAACGATTTACAGAGCACCTTAATCCTCGTTCTATGCGTATCGTTGCATTATCAAAACCTACCGAAGTCGAAAAAGGACAATGGTATTTTAGAAGATACATTAAAGAATTACCTAATCCGGGGGAAATTGTTTTTTTTGATCGTAGCTGGTATAATCGTGCCGTTGTAGAACCTGTTATGGGGTTTTGCACCAATAAACAACATAAAAATTTTATGGTTCAGGTTCCAGAATTTGAACATATGTTATATGAAGATGGAGTTATAGTAATCAAGTTTTGGTTCTCGATATCAAAAGAAGAGCAGAAAAAACGTTTTGATGCAAGACTACAGAATCCTTTAAAAATATGGAAATTTAGTCCTGTAGATATGAAAGGACAACAGTTATGGAACAAATACACTAAGTACAAGGAACAAATGTTCTCAAAGACCCATACTACATTTAGCCCCTGGGTTATTGTAAAAACCAATAGCAAGAAAACTGCTCGGTTAGAAAGTATGAGATATGTGTTATCGAGGTTTGATTATACCGGTAAATCCAAAGCAAAAACCACATTACTTCCTGATCCTAATGTGATCCTAAGATACTATAGATATATTGAACAAATAGATATTTGATTTATGACGACAACTCAAAAAATAAAAAATATTGATCTTTCTAAAGAAGATCTCGAAATACTAAATTCTCCTATCGGTTTAAAATATCTATATATGGATAAAAAGACTGATGTTGAAAAGGTATTGAGGATGGTTAAATATGAAATCCAATTAAAAAAGCTTCAGGCCGAACTCATCAAATTACAAAACTGGACCATAAAAAATGGAAAGAAAATAGTTATCATTTTCGAAGGTCGTGATGCAGCAGGAAAAGGCGGGGCAATTCGCCGTATTACTTCTCATATAAACCCCAGGCATTTTCGCATTGTAGCACTACCAAAACCTACCAGTGAAGAGGAAGGGCAATGGTATTTCCAACGTTATGTTAATCAACTACCAACCCCAGGAGAAATGGTTCTTTTTGACCGTAGCTGGTATAATAGAGCTGTGGTAGAACCTGTGAATGGTTTTTGTAGCACAGAACAATATCATACATTTATGGGGCAGGTAAACGATTTTGAACGAATGATACTTGAGTCTGACACTTATCTCATCAAATTCTATTTTTCTATTACTAAAGAAGAACAAGCTTCTCGTTTTAAAGATATTAAATCAAGTCCGTTAAAAAAATGGAAAATGACCCCTGTAGATGAAAAGGCTCAAGAACTCTGGGATGAATATACTAAGTATAAGGTAAAAATGTTTGAAAAGACCAATACTGAGCTTTCTCCCTGGGTTATTATCGAGGCTGATCGTAAAACCGAAGCACGAATTAAAGCGATACAATATGTCTTAGATACTATTCCATATAAAGAAGAAGAAGAAGAAGAACTTGTTTAAAACTAAAAAAGGCCCTATACAAGGGCCTTTTTTAGTTTTGTTCTATGTAAATCTACCCTTTTAACCAAGCTTTTCTAAGCTCTGATTGCACATCTGTAGAATTATCAATTACTTTAAGTTTTTTTCCTTTGGTGAAGGATTTTGTTACTTTAGTTTTAATAACAACTTCCTCTCCTGCTCTATTAAGTTTAACTTCAACATCATCACCTTCTTTCCATTGAAAAGTAGCACCTAATATACTATTAGCATTCTGTAACGTCAATTTAGTACCATTTATTTCTACGATATCATCATTGGGTTTTACACCATTTTCTTTCCAGAAACTATTATCAGAAACTAAATCTGTAAAAAATATCGTTCCCTTTTCTTGATTTCCAGCTACAATTAAAACTCCAGAATTCTGAATATAATTTGTTTCTACTCTTTCTGATTCTATCGCTAATCCTGCTTTTTTAAAGAATTCTTCATAATTAATTGGAATCTTCCCTACAACATGTGTTTTCAAAAATTCACCAATTGCTGGATAAGTCATTGTTGTAATCTCTTCTATAATTTTATCATCCTTAAAAGGCTTGTTTTTCCCATATTTAATAGATAATTCCTTCATCAATGATAAAATTCCACGATTTCCGTTACTCTCTTCGCGCATCAGAATATCAATGCACATACCAATTAATGCTCCTTTTTCATATACATTAGCATAATTAGCCGCATAGGGTTGATCAAGTATATTCTCACTCATTGTAGTAAAACTCATAGTATCATCATATCCACTTGCACTTTGAATTTTACCCATGATTTTATCATAAAACTCTTGCTCGTCTACTAATTCTTGATTAACCTGAAATAAGGTTGCAAAATACTCGGTCACCCCTTCATACATCCACAAATGCTTTGAAAAAGTAGGTTTATTATAATCAAAGTAATGTACATCTTCAGAATGTACACTAAGAGGAGTTACAATATGAAAAAATTCATGAGAAACCACATCAATCATTGCAGATGCCAATGCTTCATCGGGCATTTGCTCTGGTAAAACGACTATGGTAGATGTATGATGCTCTAGTGCTCCAAATCCTGTAGGAGCATTTTCGGTACTGGGTGCTAAATACAAATATACATCATAACGAGGGGTACTATTGATATCTCCAAGATATGCCTTTTGCCCTTTCATCATTTTAAATACCGTCTCTTTTATCTTAGCTGCTGTATGCACCTTGTTTGGAGAATATATACTTAATACAATTTTGATATCTCCTACCATAAACTCTTCGACATCGAGATCTCCATACATCATTGGGTTATCAGTAATTTCAAAATAACGTGTTGCCAGATATTTATCTGTAGTAACTAGTTTATCTTCACTTGGTTCTGATCCTACTTTTTGTAGCGCAGAAGTTCTTTTCATTTCTGATGGTGCTTTTACCTCTAATACATACTGGTTATTTTTCAGCACATCAAAATACCCAATAAACCCATGAAGATTCAATACATAATTTTCTGGTTCTATATTAGTCCCAGAAGGAGAGAAAGGTGTCCCGACATCTGTATTCTCTATATCATAAGTATCATTTACCAGGTAACTAATTTTGTCAAGTTGCTTGGCATTTGTAATTAACCATGTATTGGTATCTTTTTTTTCTACTTTAATCTCATTACCCTGATAATCAAAAGCTTTGAAATCATCTACAAATTTCCCAAAATCACTTACAGCATAAGTACCTTGAACCACTTTGGGAATACGGTATTTTACAGTATCCTGAATAAAGCGTCCCGGATCTATAGTAACTGGGACTTTATCGTCTTTTACCTGAGTTAGATCTATAGCGGTTGCTATAGGTACATTTGTTGCTATATCATTTGTAAGGTTACTGGTTCCACAACCAATTAATAATACACCAATGGAAATCTTGGCTAATGTTTTTTTCATTGTATTGGATTAACTATTTACTATAGCTAGACTTAAAAAAATGCCTAGTGTTTCAAATTTAGTGGCGCAAAATATACAATTTGCATAGACTTTGGCTTATTTTTAGCACTTTTATAACAAAACCACTGTCTTTGGATTTAATAATAAACAAACATCGATTACGATTCTCTAAAAACCCTAAGTTACTCTCACCAGAAAAAAAAACAATTATTTTCCTACACGATTCTTTAGGATGTATCGAGTTATGGAAAGATTTCCCCAAACATATTGCTTCAAAAACGGATTGTAACATTCTTTCTTATGATCGTCTGGGGTATGGTAAATCTGCTCCTTTTATTACTTCAAAAAGAAATAATGACTATTTAAAAGAAGAGGCATATATTCTGGGGGAAATAATACAGAAGCTAGAATTAAAAAATATAATACTGTTTGGTCATAGTGATGGTGGTAGTATTGCTTTATTAACAGCTGCTCTGTTTCCAGAAAAAGTTATAGGTATTATCACCGAAGGAGCTCATGTATTTGTAGAAGAAGAAACCATTAATGGTATTAAATCAGCAGTTCTGGCCTATCAAAATACTTCACTGAAAGAGAAATTATATAAATACCACGGAAATAAGACTGATGCTGTTTTTAGAATGTGGACAGAGACATGGCTTTCTGAAACTTTTCAATCCTGGAATATTGAAAAATATTTACCAAAAATCGAATGTCCTTCACTAATAATTCAGGGTGAAAAAGATGAATATGGAACACTGGATCAGATAAATTCGATTATAAAAAACACATCAGGGAACTCAAAAGCTTTATTAATTCCAGATAGTGGTCATACGCCACATAAAGAGAATGCAAAAATTGTAATTGATAAAGTAAGTAGATTTATAAGCAGACTAATTGTATCTTGTTAAGGGAATAGTAAAACCTATATTTTTTATTTAATTATACAGAAACTTGTAACAATTATTCTTTTAAGAACATTAACAAATACAACAAAGTTATTTTATCATATTACAAACACATTAATCTAAAACTCTATTCATGAAACCCATTAAGTTAATTCTATTTTTATTCTTTGCTATATATAGTAGTAATGCTCAAGAAAGTGTCGACTATCAAAAACCTCCAAAAGAAATTTTAGACCTTGTAGATGTATCTCCTGCTCCTTCCGTTCGTGTTGATAAAAAAGGTGAAAATCTAATTTTCCTTTATAGAGATAACTATAAAACTATTGCAGAGTTATCAGAGAAAGAAATGCGATTGGCTGGATTACGAATTAATCCAAAAACTAATATTTCTAGTAGAGTTAATTATTTTAATAAAATCAAATTAAAAAAAACAGATGATAAGAGTGCTAATCAAATTATTGGATTGCCAGAAAATACAAGAATAGCTAATTTTAGTTGGTCTCCTGATCAAAGTAAAGTTGCATTTACAAATACGACATCAAAAGGTGTAGAGTTATGGATTTTAGATATTTCTGAAAGAAAAGCTAATAAAATTACAGAGGATAATCTAAATGCAAATATGGGAATGCCATATAGATGGTCTAGGGACAATTCATCTTTATTAGTAAAATTTATACCATCTGACAAAAAAACATTAATTAATCCACTGGATGCTGTTCCTACAGGTCCCACAATAACTATTAGCGAAGGAACAAAAGCTCAAAATCGTACATATCAGGATTTATTAAAGAACCCTAATGATGAGTATAACTTTGAACAACTAGCCATTTCAGAAATCAAAAAGGTAACTCTTGATGGTACGATCACAAATTGGGCTCCTCCAGCTATGTATAATGGTTTTTCTTTTTCTCCAGATGGAAATTTTGTTATAGCAACAGCTATTCAAAAGCCTTTTTCTTACTTGGTTCCATATAGACGTTTTCCTCAGGAAACAAAATTATATGAGAAAACAGGAAAAGTTATTAAAACAATCAATAAAGTACCTCTTAACGAAGTTTTACCTAAAGGATTTATGTCTACACGATTAGGTAAAAGATCAATGGTTTGGCGTAGAGATCATCCGGCTACATTAGTATGGGCCGAAGCATTAGATAAAGGGGATCCGAAAGTAAAAGTAGAGTTTCGTGACGAAATATTCCAACTCAGTGCTCCTTTTACCAAACCTGCTAAATCTATTTTAAAAACAATTGACCGTTATGCAGGAATACAGTGGACGAACAGTGAATTAGCAATTGCTTATGATTATTGGTGGAATACTCGAAACACTAGAACTTATGTTTTTGATCCATCTAAACCTAATCAAAAACCTAATATTATTCATAATAGAAATTATCAAGATAAATATAATGATCCTGGAGATCCGGTAAGTATTAAAAACAAATATGGATATTCTGTTATTAATGTTCAGAATAACAATATTTATATGATTGGAGATGGTTATACTAAAAATGGACAATTTCCATTCATTGATAAATTCGATCTAAAATCTAACAAAACTTCTCGAATTTATCAATCCGAATTTACAGATAAAATAGAGAATATCTACTCTGCTATTAATATGGAAAAAGGAGAATTTTTAATACGAATAGAATCCCCTACCGAGTATCCTAATTATTATATAAGAAACATCAACAAGGTAAACGATTTAAAACAGATTACTTTTTTTAAAAATCCATTTACTAGCATTCAAAACATCCATAAAGAAGTTATTAAATATAAAAGAGATGATGGATTAGAGCTTTCTGGAACACTATATCTTCCTATTGGTTATGATAAATCAAAAAAAGAAAAAATGCCAATGATTCTATGGGCATATCCTGTTGAGTTTAAAAACAAAACTAGTGCATCACAATCTACTTCTAATCCCAATGAATTTACATATCCATTTTGGGGGTCGATGTTATATTGGGTTACCAGAGGGTATGTTGTATTAGACGATGCTTCATTCCCCATTGTGGGAGAAGGAGTTGAAGAACCAAATGATTCTTTTAGAAAACAATTAGTTGCAAATGGAAAAGCTGCTATAGATGCTGTAAATGCATTAGGATATATCGATCCAAATAGAGTAGCTGTCGGAGGACATTCTTATGGTGCCTTTATGACAGCAAATTTATTATCACATTCTAATCTCTTTGCGGCAGGAATAGCTAGAAGTGGTGCTTATAACAGAACACTTACCCCTTTTGGTTTTCAAAGTGAAGAACGAAGTTATTGGGAAGCTCCAGAAATATACTATAAGATGTCTCCTTTTATGCATGCAGAAAAAATGAAGACTCCCCTTTTATTAATACATGGAGAGGCTGATAATAATTCAGGAACATATCCTCTTCAAAGTGAACGGTATTTTAATGCATTAAAAGGATTGGGTGCTACTACAAGACTAGTTATGTTACCTAAAGAAAGTCATGGATATAGAGCAAAAGAATCTATATTACATTTGTTATGGGAACAAGATCAGTGGTTAGAAAAATATGTAAAACACAGAAAAAAAATTAAAACAGAAGAAACAAATTAGAAGTATAAAAAAATAGGTCTTTTGTGCAAAAGACCTATTTTTTTTTATAGCATGAATATCTTTAAGGCAGCAAGTGCTTTGTTATAATATTTTTGAGATCATTTTTATTTAATGGCTTATTAATAATATCATTCATTCCGATTCCCATACATTCTTCTTGCACTTCACTTAACTCTGAAGCAGTAAGAGCAATAATAGGTGTGGTCTGATTAAATTCTCGTATACGTCTGGTGGCTTCTGTTCCGTTAAGATATGGCATATTCAAATCCATCAGAATAAGATCAAAATCTTCTTTTTTAACCATTTGTAGTGCGTTAAAACCATTCTCTACAATAATACAATCATATCCTATGATATTTAGAAGGTTTTTGGTAACGATTTGATTTATTTTGTTGTCTTCTGCAACCAAGATTCGTCTATAAATAGTATTGATATTACTACTATTTGGATCTATTTCTTTCTCTTCCTTTTCGTCTATAATTTCTAATTGTAAATCAAAATAAAATTTGGTTCCTCTCCCTTCTTTACTGTCCAAATATATTTCGCTATCCATCATCTCTATAAGGTTTTTAACAATAGACAAACCTAACCCTGTTCCTTCGGATTTATTAAACTCTCTACCTACTTGAGAAAATTTTTCGAATACAAACTCTTTTTTATCTTCAGGGATTCCTACCCCATTATCTTCTACTTCGTATCGTATCGTAATCATTTCATTATCTATGGAGAGAATTTTTATTCTAAGCCATATCTTACCATTTTCTGTAAACTTTGTTGAATTTCCAATTAAATTAATTAGAACTTCCGATATTTTAAGAGAATCCACATCTAATACATCGGGTAATTCATTAGGTATTTCTAAAACAAGTTCATTGTTTTTGTTTTTTGCCTGATACTCAAAAGAATATAGTAAATTTTGAGAAAGTTGAAGTAGATTTGTAGGCGTCTTTGTAAGTTTTTCATTATTAGATTCAATCTTACTTATTTTCAATACCTTATTTATTAAATCAAGAAGGTAGTCTCCAGAAAATTTTAATGAATTAAGTAATTTTTTATGTTTTAAGGAGATATCTTTTTCTTCTAATAATAATGTAGTAATTCCGACCACACCATATAGAGGTGTTCTTAGTTCATGACTTACGGTAGAAATAAATTGAGATTTTGTATTGGTAAGTTTTTCAGCTTCTGCCTTTGCTTCAATGAGTTGTTCATTTTTTTCTTTTAAGACATCACTATTTTTTTTTCTTACCCTATATTTCCAATAAAAGAAAAGAAACGCTATGAGTAGTAGAACAAGACTAACCAATAGTATATTGATAACCGTATTTTTTTTGGCTATTTCTGCTAAATATGCTTCTTTTTCATTATTTTCAAGTTCACTTTGATATATAGCATCATCAAAGTTTCCTTTCCTAACATCTACGGGTTTTGATTTTTCTTTACTAGATTCCTCTACTAATGCCACTTTGTCGCCATCAGCTTTATAGTTCGTTTGTCCATAACTGGAAACACCTATATATACAAAACAGTAGAGTATTATTACCCTTAAGCCCCCTTTACTCATAAATATTACAAATCTAATTTACTTTGCCAATGTTTTTTTGGAAAGCGTCCCCCATCAATGTAAGTGAAAACTTACGAATTTAGATTGTTAATTTAATAAAAAAACATTAATAAATGCTCAAAAACAACATTGAAACTTTTTATTGGTAAATAGATTTTGCCATATTTTATTTTTTCTTTGAGATTACATACACTCCAAAAATCACTATTGTAGCTCCAATAATCTGGACTATTGATAAATTTTCTCCCAAAAGGAAATAAGCCAAAAGAATTGTAGATACAGGTCCTAAACTTGCTATAATCGAAAAATTAGAAGCTCCAAGTTTTGCAATAGCTGCAGATACCAAATATGAAGGTATAATTGTAGAAAATACTGCCATGATTATACAAATAAGATATACTTCTAAAGGATAATTCATTATATCTTGTCTATCAAAGATCAAATACTGAATAATAATACATAACGATGAAACTATCATTGCATATGAAGTAAAAGTTACTACCCCAAACTTAGGTATTAACCACCCACTTCCCACTAGATAAATCGCATAAGTTAATGCACTCAAGAAAATTAAAAATCCTCCTAAAGCCATGTGAGTAGTTTCGATTTGAAACTCTCCCCAAAACGTAATAATCACACCTATATATGTTAGTAAAATAGCTAATAGTTGTCGCTTAGTTATTATATTCTTCAAAAAAATCCGTGAAATAATAATAACTAGTGTTGGATAAATAAAAAGAATTATTCGTTCTAACCCAGCCTTAATGTATTGCAATCCAAGGAAATCAAAATAACTTGCTAAATAGTACCCTACAAATCCAAAAAACAAAACCCAAAGGTAATCTACATTTTTGATCTTTTCTTTATCCTTAGGTTTGTTAAAAAAAGCAAGTAGTACATAAATAGGTAGAGAAAACAACATTCTAAACAATAATAGATGTTCTGAGCTTATATCAAATTTATATGCTAATTTGACTAATACTGCTTTTGCAGAAAATAAAATGATGCCTATAATTGCAAGTGCAATTCCGTAAGTAGATAATTTAGTGTTTTGCATTTTTCAAAAATAGTAGTATTGATTTTACAGAAAATCTTATACTTCTATCAATTACGACACCCAACAAAAAAACCTTTCTGGGAATACCAGAAAGGCTCTATAAATAAACAACGTATTTTCTATACATTAAATAAGAAATGCATTACATCTCCATCATTTACAACATATGCTTTTCCTTCTACTCCAAGTTTCCCAGCTTCTCTTGCTTTAGACTCACTACCATATTTTACAAAATCATCATATTTAATAACTTCTGCTCGTATAAAACCTTTCTCAAAATCGGTATGAATCACTCCTGCTGCTTGTGGTGCAGTAGACCCAACATTAATCGTCCATGCTCTTACTTCCTTCACTCCTGCTGTAAAATATGTTTGCTGGTTCAATAGCTTATATGCTGCGCGAATTAATACTGATGCGCCTGCTTCTTCTAGTCCCATATCCTGCAAAAACAATTGACGCTCTTCATAGTCGTCTAATTCAGTAATATCAGCTTCGGTACCTACTGCTAGTACTATCACTTCTGCCTTTTCTGATGCAACAGCTTCTTTTACCTTTTTTACATAATCATTTCCGTCTACTGCTGATCCTTCATCAACATTACAAACATAAAGTACTGGTTTGTCTGTTATAAACTGAGAAGGTTTAACATATGCTTCATGGTCATCTTCAGAGACATCAATTGCTCTAACTGATACTCCCGCTTCTAATCCTTCTTTAAGTTTTAATAAAATAGCTTCTTCTTTCTGGGCTTCTTTATTTCCAGTTTTAGCAGCTCTTTTTACTTTATCTAGTTTTTTTTCTATGCTCTCTAGATCTTTAAGCTGTAATTCTATATCAATCGTTTCTTTATCTCTAATTGGGTCGATCGAGCCATCTACATGAACAATATTATCATTATCAAAACAACGTAATACATGTATTATAGCATCTGTTTCTCTAATATTACCTAAAAACTGGTTTCCTAGTCCTTCTCCTTTACTCGCTCCTTTTACTAAACCCGCAATATCAACAATTTCTACTGTTGCGGGGATTACCCGTTCGGGTACTACTAATTCTTCTAGCTTCTCCAATCTAGAGTCTGGCACATTCACTACCCCAATATTTGGTTCTATGGTACAAAAAGGAAAATTAGCACTCTGTGCTTTTGCATTAGACAAACAATTAAACAATGTTGATTTTCCAACATTTGGTAACCCTACAATTCCTGCTTTCATGTTACGTATATTAATAATGGTTGGGATATTTTCTATAGTTTACTCCCAATTTTTAAGAGTGCAAAGATAATGCTATTCATGTATAGTAAACAAGTACAGATGCATAAGATTATTCAATACATAATTTACAGTAAAAATTACATTTCTAAATATAAATTCTCTTCTTCCTGATATTTAGATTTTAGCATATTTTAGTTTTTATGTAAATTTGTGTCTAAATAAATACACAAATGAAAACTTTAAAAACCCTAATCACAGTGGTATTTATGATTTGTACTGCTGTTAACCACGCGCAATCAGACGAAAAAAGCGACAATAAAAATTCGTCACAAGAAACAGTAACCAAAATTATTCGCATCAAAGGGCCTAATGGTGAAGAAAAAGTCATTAAAAAACAGGAAGTTATTACTAAAAAAGGTAAAATAAAGTTTAGCCCTGATGGAAAAGACAAAATTAATCAATCAGCTATTTATGAAGATGATGAAGTAGTTGTGCAAAAGTTTCAAACCACTTCAGATATGGCAGGTTATACTAAAGTTACTGATGAAAAAGGCTTTATAGTAACTCTTTTACATAAATCTGGTAATAAGGTTGCGAAGATAAGGCCATTAAGTAATGGATACTATATTGTTAACTCAGGAGATAACAATAATTGTCTTGGACATTTTGACAAAGATGAGAACTTAATCCTAGAGATGTATGATTCAAAAATCGATGAGGTAACTACAACTGTATATAAAGTAAACTGAATCTTTATCAGTAAAATTTTAATAGATAAAACCGAATCCTGTGGATTCGGTTTTTTTATTTAAACATTTATTTATAAACAATAACGATTATTGTAATAAAAAAACTTAATTTAAATGAGTATTCAAACCATAATATAAATCTTAAAACCTAAAATCATGTTACAAACTATTTTAAACTTCAAAGGAGTACAAAAACTTAACAGAACACAACTTCAAATCATTAAAGGCTCAGGATGGCCCAGAAACGAAGAAGATTGTCTTGCCTGTGGTGGTGAATGGAGTGCTCCCTTATGTGCGTTATCTTCGAATTCGCCATGTGCATAATTAGTAAACAATTAAAAATGAAGGTGTAAATACTTCTACAAGTTTTTACACCCTCATTATATAAATAAATGGGCATATTTTTTAATTTTAAAAACCTTCCTAATTACTCTTCTTTTCAATTGTATTCACAAATAAAACTACATCTTTAATTAAAAAACACGTAGTACTTTATGTCAAATACCATCCTTTTTAGATATATTTAAGGACACAATCATCTTAAACAACTATTTTTTTATGAAAAAATTCACACTCATTTTATTGAGCTTATTCACCAGTTGGTGTTTTGGTCAACAGGTCGTAACAGGTACAGTTACAGATTCTTCAGGAACTCCATTACCTTATGTAAATATTATAGAAAAAGGGTCTGCCAAAGGAACTACAACAGATGATCAAGGTATATATTCAATTACCGTAGACGCAAATACTATTCTTGTTTTCAGTTTTATAGGTTTTGAGACACAAGAAATAGAAGTAGGAACGCAAGAAAAAATTGATGTAGTTCTTCTTGAAGGAGAGGCTTTAAGTACTATTGTAGTAGTTGGATCCAGAAGTCCTAAAAGAACGGCAACAGATACTCCTGTAGCAATTGATATCATTGATATGCAAGATATTATTACCAAAAGTGGTAAAATAGAAATTAATGAACTCTTACAATATACTGCTCCTTCTTTTAATGCAAACAAGCAATCCGGATCTGATGGAGCAGATCATATAGATCCTGCAACATTACGTGGTCTTGGGCCTGATCAAACTTTGGTTTTAATAAACGGAAAAAGAAGACATTCTTCTTCTTTGATTAATGTTTTCGGAACTCGTGGAAGAGGTAATTCTGGAACGGATCTTAATGCTATTCCGGCATCTGCTATAAAAAGAATTGAAGTATTAAGAGACGGTGCTGCTGCACAATATGGATCTGATGCTATTGCCGGTGTTATTAATATTGTTCTAAAGGATAACGTTAACAAATTAACAGGAAGTATCAGCTATGGTACGTATAACACAAATGCAAAAGGAGATTTTCCTGCCGGAACACCTAATACTGATGGAAATCGTTTGGATACCGAAAATGATGGAAACATCATTGCTGATGATAAAAGTTTTGATGGGGGATCCGTAAAAATAACTGCCAACTATGGAGTAGAGATTGGAGATGGTGGTTATGCAAACTTCACTACAGAATATCTTAGTAAAAACAAAACACTACGTCCCGGTTTTGATTTCAGGAGAGGTTTTGGTGAAGCCGCTATAGATGGTTTTAATTTCTTTGCTAATGCTGCAATTCCTATATCTAAAAAAACTGAAATATATGCTTTTGGAGGGAGAAACTATCGGGATACTGATGCTTTTGCATTTACTCGTAATGATGGAGAACGTGTAGTTACCTCTATTTTTCCAAATGGTTTTACACCAAGGATAACATCAAATATTATCGATAATTCTGTTTCTGCTGGTGTTAGAACCGAAACAGAAAGCGGTTGGAAAATCGATATCAATAATACTTGGGGTAAAAATAATTTTCATTATTTCATAAAAGGAACTTTGAATGCTTCTCTACAAGACTCTTCACCAACAGATTTTGATGCTGGAGGACATAGTCTTAGTCAAAACACAACCAGTCTTGACCTTTCCAGATATTACCCAAATATCCTTAAAGGATTAAATATTGCTTTTGGTACAGAATACAGAACTGAGAATTTCGAGATTTTTGCTGGTGAAGAAGCGTCATACGCAACATACGATGTAGATGGCTTACCTATTACAAATCCTGCTACTCAAACACAGCCTACAGATCCTACTGGAGCATTGAGACCTGGTGGATCTCAAGGGTTCCCAGGATATAGCCCTGCAAACGAGGTAGATCGTTCTAGATCTAACCTATCTGTATATGCGGATGCAGAATTAGATATTTCTGATAGTTTTTTATTAGGAGTTGCAGGAAGATTTGAAGAATATAGTGATTTTGGAAGTACTACTAATGGTAAATTAGCTTTTAGAATTAAAGCTACAGAAGGTGTTAATATTCGTGGATCTGTAAGTACAGGTTTTAGAGCTCCTTCCCTAGCTCAAATATATTACAACCTTAGATTTACTGATTTCCAGGGTGGAGTCGCAACAGAAACCTTATTATCTGCTAATAATAGCCCGGTAACAGCTTCTTTTGGGATCAAACAACTCGACGAAGAAATAGCATTAAATGGAGCCTTAGGAGCAACAGCTACTTTTGGTGGTTTTACAGCTACAGTAGATGGTTATTATATTAGTGTTAAAGATAGAATTGTATTGACGGGAACATTTGCTGCTCCTCAAATACCAAATGTTGCAGAAGCTCAATTCTTCGTTAATGGTGTAGATACAGAAACTATTGGTTTAGATTTAATACTATCTTGGAAAGGAAACTTTGACTTTGGTGATGTATCAGCAACACTAGCAGGAAACATCAACAATATGACTATTGAGGATGTAAACAATGGGAGCTTAGATGAAGCCACCTTTTTTGGAGAAAGAGAAAAAGCCTTTTTATTAGCTTCTGCTCCAGAAAGCAAATTTGCTTTCAATGCCAATTACAGCAAAAACAAGTTTAATGCTGGGGTTGGTTTAACACACTTTAGTGAGATTGTTCTTATCGATTTTACGGACGCAGAAGATGTATATGGTGCTAAAATTACTGCAGACCTAAATGCAGGATACAGGCTAACTGATAACCTAAAGTTTACCATTGGAGGAAACAATATTTTTAATGAATATCCCGATCAACAGAATGATGGAGAAACAGAAGCTGGTGGATACTGGGATGCTGTTCAAATGGGATTTGGTGGAGCTTATTACTATGCTAGATTAGATTTTAATTTCTAAAAAACATTAAAAACATATTTTGTAAGACCGTCTAAGTTTTTAGACGGTCTTTTTATTTTTTTGAACATTCAGAAATAAGAAATATCTTTTTCAATTCCTACTTACTATTATTTCACATTGGAGCATAAAAAGTAAAGCTTACTTAAACCCATTATAGTACTCATCTTCTTTCTGACAATTTTGTGATATTTCCCTAGATTAGTTCATCGTTTTGACATCTTAGATATAGTAGTAAAACTTAGATACTAGCCTTATAACACAACTCCTATTTGTTAAATATTGTAAATACAAATTCACAATATTTTCAAAACAAAAAACATAATTTTTTATGATTTTTTCACATATATTTTAAAAAATTCATAATACTTTATGTTAAATACTATCATTTTTAAATATATTTAACCAACAATCATCTTAAATCAACAACTATTTAAACACAAATTATTACATGAAAAAACTCGCATTTATTTTAATCGCACTATCCACAAGTCTGTGCTTTTCGCAACAGACAGTAACAGGAGTCGTCTCAGATGCAGATGGTTCTCCTTTACCCGGAGTAAATATTATTGAAAAAGGAACCAGCAATGGTTCTACTACAGATTTTGATGGTAAATATAGTATCGAAGTCAATCCAGAAGGTATTCTGGTCTTTAGTTATATAGGTTTTAATTCTAAAGAAGTCTCTGTAAATTCTCAAACTACCATTAATATTTCCTTAAGTGCCGGAGCAGAACTTGAAGAGATCATTTTAGTAGGATCTAGAGCACTACCTAGAAGTAATACTACTTCTTCGCTCCCTGTTGATGTATTGCCTGCAAAAGAATTAACTTCTACAGGTCAAATTACATTTGATAAAGCATTACAATATAAAATACCATCATTTAATACTGTTCAAACACCAGTTAATGATGCAACCTCATTATTAGACCCTTATGAGATTAGAAATATGGGGCCTAGTAGAACCTTAATTCTTATTAACGGAAAACGGAAAAATCTAAGTGCTTTATTGTACACTCAAACTTCTCCTGGAAGAGGTGAAACTGGTTCTGATATTTCTGCAATACCAACAGATGCCATAAAACGTGTAGAAATATTAAGAGATGGTGCATCAGCACAATATGGATCTGATGCCATTGCCGGTGTAATGAACATTATTCTAAAAGATAATCCCGAAGAAGGTTCTGTAACTATTAGGTCAGGAATTACATCTGAAGGAGACGGAGAAACGATAGGAATTAGCTTAAACAATGGTAGTTCTATTGGAGAAGACAAAGGGTTCTTTAACTATACTGTAGATTTCTCTAAAGTAAGCCTAGCCAATAGACCAGGAACTGTAGATGGACAAGGAGAATTTGATGATTTCGTTTTCACAAATCCTGATAGCTATAGTAGTTATTTAGATGCTGGAGGGCAAGCTTTAAACGGAGGAGCTACTCTAACAGGTCTTACAGCAGAACAAGCTCAGCAAGAATTTATCGATAACTATGTGGGTACTGCTAATCATACTACCAGACTTGCAGAAATCAATGCTTCTAATACACAGGGAAGAGCAGATGTTGATCAATTTTTGGCCCTCAAACCTGATGCAGGAAATATCAATGGGTCACCAGAAACAGCAGCAGCTAAATTTTTGGTAAATGGTGGATATGATATAAATAAAAATACGCAGATCTACTTAAATGCTGCCTATGTATATAAGAAAATAAATAGCTTCGCTAATTACAGAACTCCATATTGGAGAACGGAAGCCGATTTTCCTTATTTAGCTGATTTTTTTCCTGATGGTCCAAATGGTCAGTATGTTGGATATGTACCTACTTTTGAAGGAGATCTTAATGATTATAATGCTACCATTGGTTTTAAAACGAAAAGAAATGGTTGGAATTATGATCTAAGTTACACTACTGGAGGAAACACACAAACCTATAAAGTAAATAATTCGCACAATCGCAATACTGTTTATTCTCCCTCTACATGGATTGATACAAATAACAATGGTTCTGTAGATCCTGGTGAACTTACACAAGGTTCTGAATTGTATAGAGAAAATAGCCCTATATCGTTTGATCCAGGAGGAACTGGATTTAGACATAGTGTAGGAAATATTGATATTGCAAAATTAGTTACTGATAAAATCAGCATTGGTTTTGGAACAGAATTTAGAACAGAAACCTTTGAAATTATTGAAGGAGATCTCGCTTCATATGATGGCGGTGGTGCCGATTCTTTTGCTGGGAATAGTCCTGAAAATTCTGGAACTTTTAATCGTTATAATTTTGGTGGATATTTGGATATAGCATATGATATTACCGAAGATTTTCTAGTTAACGGTACGGTTAGATTAGAAGATTATAGTGATTTTGGTGACGCTTTTGTGTGGAAACTAAGTTCGCGCTACAAATTTTTAGACGATAAATTAACTCTAAGAGCCTCAATTTCTACAGGATTTAGAGCACCAACACTTCATCAAATTTATACTCAAAAAGCGCAGTATAGTTTTGTTCCGGGAGCAGGGATTCAAGTTGGTGGATTAATAAATAATGTTTCTCCGCAAGCAAAATTATTAGATATTCCACAATTAGATGCAGAAGAATCCACAAATATCACTGTTGGTATTGGTGCTAAGATTAATAGTAATATAAACTTTACTATTGATTATTATAATATTCAGGTTGAAGACAGGATTGTACTAAGTACCGAAATTGGAAAAACTGCTACCGATGCTGTTGGTAATAGTATTGGTAATACAAACCTTGATCAATTACTAAATGACAATAACTTAAATGACCTAAGTTTTTTTGTTAATGCACTCGATACCAGAACTTCTGGTATAGATGTTGTTGCAAATTATAAAAATATAAATCTAGCTGGTGGCTCCCTTGGATTTAGTTTATCTGGTAATTATACAATAGAAAACGAAAGAGATGGGGATGTTAAAAACCCAGCAATTGTTGCTAGTGCTGGACAATCTGTAGTTAACCTTACTCAGGAAGCCTTATTCTTTACTTCTAGACCTAAAACCAAATGGATTTTGGGAACTAGTTATGATATTGGTAAATTTGGTTTTTCTATAAATAATACATATTTCGGAAAAACAGAATTTAGACAACAGGGCTTAAGTCCTAATTTAAAAACCGAGTTCATCCCTAAAATTGTTACAGATTTAGGTATTAATTTTAATGCAACAGACAAATTTACTGTTGCCGTAAATGTTAATAACCTATTAAATGTTTTACCAGAATGGGAGTTTAAATCTCTTAACGCCGCGGGTGATGCAATGATGAATGATCCGGCAGAATTAAAAACAGCTTCCAACCTAATCACTTTTAATCAAAGATATTCACAGATGACTTATGATGGTTTTCATTTTAGTCAATTAGGAACTATGTTTAATCTATCTTTAAATTATAAACTATAGTAACAACATAGATTAAATTATATTAAAACAGATTGTTTAAGAAACATTCATTCTGTCATGTTGAGCAGCGTCAAAAAATACCAATAATAAAAGATGATTGTCTTTCGACGCTGCTCTAAATGGCAGGAAAATAAATTTTTCAGATCTCCTTACCTCTTCCAATATCTTTTAAAAAAATAAAATCTTTCATTTTATTTACTTTATAAAAAGCTAGAATCCTATTTTTGCATGAATTTTAGTACCAGACAGTCATGAAAGATTTAACCCGTTACTTCTATAACCTTCTTGTTTCAAAAGGTATTTCAGAAAATACAGCAGAATACTTAAACCTTCTTATAGGGATATGTATCCTGGTAGTTGTTCTTTTTCTATTAGATTTTGTAATGAAAAAAGTTATTGTAGCCATCTTTAAAAGCTATGCCTCAAAATCTAAAAATACCTTCGACGATTATCTAGTCAAAAATAAAACCTTTGATTATCTGGCACATATAGTACCATTATCCCTAACAATATGGATTGTTCCTATGTTATTTATTGCTTTTCCTACAGCAGAAAAATATCTGGAAACCCTGTTTAATGTTATGGTTATCGTACTAATAATATGGGTATTAAGAAGTATTCTTAGAACTTTTAGAGATTTTTTAAAGTCTTTAGATTCTTTTAAAGATAAACCTATCGATAGTTATGTACAGGTGTTTATGATATTTGTATGGTTTATAGGAGCTATTCTAGTGTTTTCATTGATGACAGGAAAGTCGATATGGACATTCTTAACAGCTCTTGGAGCAATGTCTGCCGTTATTCTTCTAATTTTTAAAGATACCATTCTGGGTTTTGTTGCAAGCATACAAGTAGCAGTAAATGATACCGTTAGAATTGGAGATTGGATCACTATGCAAAAATATGGGGCCGATGGCGATGTCATCGAGATTAATCTATCATCAGTAAAAGTTCAAAATTTTGACAAAACCATCACTACGATCCCAACATATTATCTTACATCGCAGTCATTTAAAAATTGGCGTGGTATGATGAACTCGGGCGGAAGAAGAATTAAAAGAGCACTGTTAATCAAAACATCCAGCATTTCCTTTTTATCTGAAGGTGATCTCGATAAATTAAAAAAAATTGAGCTTATTGAATCTTACCTTACCACCACACAACAAGATATAGACTCTTATAATCAGAAATCCAAGATTGACAAAAGTGTATTGATGAATGGAAGAAACCTAACTAATATGGGAGTTTTTAGAATGTATGTAGAATTATATTTAGAAAACCATCCGTTTATCAATAAAGAAATGACAATTATGAGTCGTCAATTACCGCCTTCTGCTCAAGGAACACCTTTAGAAATATATGCCTTTAGTAATAATAAAATTTGGAAAAACTATGAACAAATAATGGCCGATATTTTTGACCATTTATTATCTGCTATACCGTATTTTAATCTAGAGGTATTCGAGCTAAATTATACTTCAGAAAAATAACTTAATATCAATATAATTTTATGATTACCAGTTTCAGACTAATCAGCTATCTTGAGGGTATTTCTTACTTACTTATCCTCTTTGTAACCATGCCTTTAAAATATATTTTCGAATCTCCAGAACCTAATCAAATAATAGGAATGGCTCATGGGTTTCTTTTCCTAATTTATATTGTATTTGCATTTCTTGTGAAACCAGAAAAACAATGGAACATCAAAACACTTATGATTGTTTTAGCTTGCTCTATTATTCCTTTCGGAACCTTTTGGATGGATAGAAAATATTTAAAGAAAGTAGAGTAATTGAAAATTGAGATTAGATCATAATTGATGTCTATAGTTAAGAATTACTCCGGGTATTCTATTCTAAGATGGTAAATATTGGTTAATTTACGTTTAAAGACTTTTTTAACTTGTTGAATTTCTTTAAAAGTAATATTAGCGTTCAAGAACTGATTATCCTCCATTTGTTTACTTACTATTTTTTCTACGAAAGAATCAATCAAACTACTTGTAGGGTTTTTCAAACTTTTTGAAGCTGCTTCTACACTATCACTCATCATCAAAATGGCCGTTTCTTTAGAAAATGGCCTTGGCCCTGGGTATTGAAAATCTTCAATATTCACATTTTCATTAGCTTCTTTTTCTTTGCTATAGAAATAATACACAGTACTTGTTCCATGGTGGGTTCTGATAAAATCGATGACACGATCCGGTAAATTATTCTTTTTTGCAATCTCTATACCCCGTATTACATGATTAATAATAATTCTTGCACTCTCTTTGGGGGACAATACATCATGCGCATTACCCGAAGTTAATTGATTTTCAGTAAAATAAGTAGGATTAGCCATTTTACCAATATCATGATATAAAGCTCCTACTCTTACCAGCATTGCATTAGCTCCGATTTCATTGGCAGCTGCTTCTGCAATATTCGCTACATTAAGGGAATGATGAAATGTTCCAGGTGCTTTATTCGATAATTCTTTAAGTAAAACCGAATTTGTATCACTAAGTTCTAATAACGAGACATCAGAAATCAATCCGAAAATCTTTTCATATGCATAGATTAAAGGGTGCACTATAAGTGTTGCAAACCCACTTATCACAAACAATCCAACTGTCATCCAATCGATATTGCTTATACTTCCTTCATGAATAACATGAAATGCAATATATGCCAAGATATAAATTAAGGTGATCTGTCCCACAGAAATAAACAAATTAGCTCTTTTAAAAGATTCTGAAATTGTTAATATCGTTACAATTCCTGCTATAATCTGCAAAAAGGTATACTCATAACTATTGGGAACAACAAATCCCAGTATCAATACTGTAATTACATGGGTAAACAATCCTAATCTCGAATCAAAAAATGCTTTAAGAATCAAAGGAAGAATACACAACGGAACCACATAGATATAATCTGATCGATATTTAACCACCAATGTGGTTATTAACACAAGAAAAAGAACATTAAAAAAAATAAAGGTTACCTGAGTATTATTTTCATATATATCTGCTCTATATTTTTTAATAAACAATAAAAGCATCATAAGTGCCAATGAAACCAATAGACAATAACCCAATACGATCCAATAGAAGTTTTTATCGCTCCAAACCTGAGATTCATATTCTGCTTTTAACGAATTTAATATTTGCAGTTTATCTCCTTCTACTACTTCTCCTTTAGCAATAATTCTACTCCCTCTAGACACTCCTCCTCTGGTAGTAAGAACTTTCTCTAGTTCAATTTCTAAAGTACTCTCAGTTAATCTTTTATTTAATCTTACATTAGGCTTTATCAAATCATAAAACAGGGCTACATAATCACTTTTAAACTTCGTATATTCACTTTTATCAATACGAGAATTAATTGTTCTGGTTAAGACATTAGAAGTTAGAATTTGACCATACGTTATTGCTTCTGCTGTGTTTCCTTTATTTAAAAAAATTTGCCTATCATCATCATAGGAATACTTTTCTTGCAAAACCCCATGTCTATATATATCATTTAGCAATATTCTACCAAAAAGTTTTGCCTGATCCCTACTACCACTTTGATCTAATACTTTTAAATAATTAGAAAATGCAGTATCATAATATTCTTTAGCAGTATTAGCAATTATAGTATCATATTCAAAATATGGAATTACATCATCATTAATTCGTCTTTTCTCTGCCTCAATTTCTGCTTCAGTTTTTGCAATTGCAAAATCAAAAGGGGCATATAGGTTTTCATATTGCCAAGGTTTCCCTTTGGTAAATTCGTATTTAAATATTCCTCCTTTAGGAAATAAATATACAATAAGTGCTGTAGTGCATATAAAAAGAAAAATCCTATAGATAGAGGATTGTCTTTCATATAATCTATTTAAAAATCTTTTCATGATATTGTCTTTTTTAATCAATCTAATCTGATTAAAAATTTAATACTCCATATAACATCTTCATTTGGTCATTCTCTCATTAAAAACAATCAGATAATAATTCACAAAAAAGGTGATTATCATTAATAATATTCATTTTTTCAACAGTATTATTTAAATTACTCAAAAGTAGTAAAAAATAAGTCAGTACCACATTTGTATTCTTGTTAGTAACTTCACTATGCATATCCTTTAAAAATCACTAAATTCGCAAAAATCAATACACACATTTTTAAAACATAAATAATGAGTAAAGAAGTAGTAATCGTATCTGCAGTACGCACACCAATAGGAAGTTTTATGGGAAGTTTATCTACTGTTCCTGCAACTCAATTGGGAGCTACTGCAATTAAAGGTGCATTAGATAAAATAAACCTTGACCCTTCATTAGTTCAGGAAGTATTCATGGGTAATGTAGTGCAAGCGGGGAATGGACAAGCTCCAGCTAGGCAAGCTGCATTAGCAGCGGGGATTAAGGATACAGTTCCTTGTACTACAGTAAATAAAGTATGCGCAAGTGGTATGAAAGCTGTTATGCATGCCGCACAAACTATTGCCTTAGGAGATGCAGACATTGTAGTTGCCGGAGGAATGGAAAACATGAGCTTAATACCTCATTATGTGCGACTAAGAGCAGGGCATAAATTTGGGCCTCAGACAATGGAAGATGGTATGCAGAAAGATGGATTAGTAGATGCCTATGACCATAATGCAATGGGAGTTTGTGCAGATCTTTGTGCCACAGAACATAATTTTAGTAGAGAAGATCAAGATACTTTTGCAATACAATCTTATGAGCGTTCTGCAAAGGCTTGGGCCGATGGAAAATTTAATAATGAAGTAGTTCCTGTAGCAGTGCCTCAACGACGTGGAGAACCAGTTATGGTTACAGAAGATGAAGAGTATAAAAATGTGAAAATGGAAAAAATTCCTGCTTTACGCGCTGCTTTTTCTAAAGAAGGAACAGTTACTGCTGCAAACGCTTCTACAATTAATGACGGAGCCGGAGCGGTTGTTGTTATGAGTGCTGAAAAGGCTAAAGAACTAGGATTAGCACCTCTTGTAAGAATAAAAAGTTATGCTGATGCAGCACAGGAACCAAAGTGGTTTACGACTGCTCCTGCAAAAGCATTACCTAAGGCTATAGAAAAAGCTGGGATTTCACTTGATGATATAGATTTCTTTGAATTTAATGAGGCTTTCTCTGTTGTAGGACTAGCAAATCTAAAAATTCTAGGGCTTAATGATTCTAATACTAATGTAAATGGTGGTGCCGTTTCCCTTGGGCATCCTCTAGGGTGTTCTGGAGTACGAATATTGATCACTCTAATCAATGTATTAGAACAAAATAACGCCAAAATTGGTGCTGCTGCTATCTGTAACGGTGGTGGTGGTGCATCTGCCATGGTAATCGAAAGAGTATAATTATAAATCAGAAAATAGAAGTTAAGAGATCAAAGGTTTTTCCTCTTAACTTCTATTTTCTGAATCTCAATCAAATTGTTTAATATCTGACGTTTATTCGTCTGTTTTTCTATAAAAATTCATGCAATACGGTATTTGTAATCTAAGTATTGTTCCATTACGTTTCGAGCCTCAGGATTCCAGTGAAATGGTTTCCCAGATATTATATGGCGAACATTTTAAAGTGTTAGAAAAACGTAAAAAATGGAGTAAAATTCGTTTGGCCTTTGATCATTATGAAGGCTGGATTGATAACAAACAATACATAGAGGTCACCGAGGAAGAATATATCAATTTTGATAAACAACCGCTCTGTCTGGTGGGAGATATGGTCGAATTTGTAAGTTGCAATGATGATCAACTAATGCCTATCCCTCTTGGGGCATCTCTGAAAGCATTAGATTTTTTTAGACATCATTATGAAGGTACGAGAATTACAGAAAAACAATCCAAAGAAAATATAGTGAATACCGCTTTTCTATTTCTTAATGCTCCATATCTTTGGGGTGGAAAAACAAATTTTGGTATTGATTGTAGCGGGTTTTCTCAAATGGTATATAAACTTAATGGTTATAAGCTATTACGGGACGCATCTCAACAAGCAACTCAAGGCGATCCTTTAAGTTTTATTGAAGAAAGTGAACCCGGAGATTTGGCATTTTTTGATAATGAAGAAGGTGCAATTACCCATGTAGGTATTATGATGAAAGACAACTACATCATCCATGCCCATGGCAAAGTGCGCGTAGATCGAATTGACCACACCGGAATCTATAACGCCGAGAAACGTACGCATACTCATCAATTAAGAGTAATCAAACGTATTATTTAGTTTAAAAAGTACGTTTTAGTATAATTATAATAGTAAGACCTGTAAAGGCTATCTAAGAAAGTATATCATTCAAAAAAGGCATATATGCTGTTTAGCTACTAATTCATTGTCAAAATGATATTAAAAGAAGTTCAAATTAAAACAGTGCAATCAAACGACATCTATAAGTTATTGGATATCGGCCGTCAAACATTTTATGATGCCTTTGGGCCTCCTCACAACACAGAAAAAAATATCAATGAATATCTAAATAAAAAATTCACTTTAGATAACATTACAAAAGAGCTTCATAATCCAAACTCTGAGTTTTATTTTGCATGGGTAAATAATCAAATAGCTGGATATATAAAACTAAACTCAGGTAATGCTCAAACAGAACCTCTAGAAGGTAATACTCTAGAAATAGAACGAATATATGTTGTAAAGGAACATCAGGGCAAGAAAATTGGGCAATTATTATTTCAAAAAACTCTACAAATAGCAAAAGAAAAATCTATTGAATTTATTTGGTTAGGTGTTTGGGAGAAAAACCCTAGAGCGATAACCTTTTATAAAAGAAATGGTTTTAAAATCTTTGATACCCATCAATTTATGTTAGGAACAGACCTCCAAACTGATATGATGATGAAACTTGCTTTATAAAACTTTATGATTTTTATAACAATACTCCTTGCTAATTTTAGCTAATTTTGAAACGATCATTTCATTTAAGATATGCCAAAAGTAGAAACATTTGATAGAAATACAGTTTTGCAAAAAGCTACCGAAGTATTTCATGTAAAAGGATATAATGGTACCTCTATGCAAGATTTGGTAGATGCAACAGATTTAAATCGATCGAGTATTTATAACTCTTTTGGAAGTAAATTGCATATGTTTCTAGAGGTTCTTTCGTATTATCAATCTACGTTTGGAAATAATATTAGTCAAAAATTAGCACAATCATATAATGCTACCGAGGCTATTGAAGCAATCTTTGATTTATATGTTCATGAAATTATTAATGATAATAATCGTAAAGGTTGTTTGGTTGTTAATTGTAAGTCCGAAATGACAAATCAAGAGCCTTTAATCAAATCCTTTATGGAAAAAAATCAAGATAGAATGATTGCAATGCTTGAAGATATTGTGACCAAAGGACAAATGGAAAAGATATTTAATCAGAACCAAACAGCTAGCCAATATGCACTTTACCTCTTTTCATCTATACAAGGGCTTAGAATGACAGGGATATTAAACAAAAACGAAGAAGATTTAAGAAATCTCATTCGTACTATACTAAAAGTACTATACTAATTTTTTTTAACTTAATTTGAAACGATTGTTCCAAATAAACTATTTATAAACTTAAAAATGATACAATGAAAAAGTTACAAAACAAAGTAGCGGTTATTACAGGAGCCAATAGCGGAATAGGATTGGCAACAGCAAAACTGTATTTACAAGAAGGCGCCAAAGTGGTACTTTCAGGAAGACGTCAAGAGGCATTAGATGAAGTTGCAAAAGCTCTGGAAGGGGATTTTATTACAGTAAAAGCCGATGTCGCCATAGAAGAAGACAACAAAAGGTTAATTAATGAAGCGACTTCTAAATACGGAAAAATTGATATTCTCTTTCTAAATGCAGGAATCGCACCGGTAGCTCCCGTACATGAAATAACAGAAGAGCATTACGATACGCTATTTAGTATTAATGTAAAAGGACCAATATTAGCTACCAAAGAAGCTTTGCCACATATAAATGATGGTGGAACCATATTATTCACTAACTCTGTTGTAACTCAAAAAGGGTTTGATGGATTAGGTGTCTATTCTGCAACCAAAGGAGCCTTAAGAGCTTACCAACGCGTTTTAACCTCTGAGGTAAAATCTAGAGGTATTCGTGTTAATTCTATTGCCCCAGGCCCCATCGAAACACCTCTTTATGGTAAAATGGGACTACCAGAAGGTGTTGTAGAAGAAATGGGTAAAAGTTTTGCTCAACAAGTACCTTTAGGTCGTTTCGGGACTTCTGAAGAAGTTGCTAAATCTGCTTTATTTCTAGCTTCAGAAGATGCATCTTTTATTAATGGTGTGGATTTAGAAATTGATGGTGGATTAAGCCAAATATAAAATACTTCTCTATAAAATAGAAAAGGCTGATTTCTATAAAAATCGGCCTTTTTAAATTTGCTTCATTTCCATCATAATCTTTCTTAACATCAAATTCTCATAAAAACTCACAATATCAAACTTTTGCATAACACACTGATTATTTGTATATTATCGATTTAAAACCTGTTATCACATAAAAAATAGAGGTTTTTCACATAATTTCCAGACAAATCCCATCTGGTGTATATTTCGTAAAATATGATACACAATGGAAGGGGAAAAAATAATTACAAGTGGTTCTATCAAAGGACTTCAAATATATTGTACTGGATATATACTATATTCAAGAATTCTAAAATTCCCATAGTAGATATACATCATAATTATATGACTATTCACCTCTTGATAGTTGAAATGATAGTTTCTGTTATTAGTTCAAAAAAACAGTTCTATTTCTTATCTAAAAACTATTAACCATATTTTGAATAATCTATTTCATCCAATATATATTAAAATAATTACTCTATATAAATATTCATTAACCAAAAAGCAATTAGAATGAAAAAATTACACAACAAAGTAGCCGTGATAACTGGAGCAAATAGTGGAATTGGATTAGCCACGGCAAAATTGTACTTAAAGGAAGGTGCCAAAGTGGTACTCTCGGGAAGACGTCAAGAGGCACTAGATGAAGTTGCAGAAACACTTGAAGGTGATTTTATAACCGTTACTGCAGATGTAGCTAAACCAGAGGATAATAAAAGATTAATTAAAGAAGCTATCGATAAATATGGTAAAATTGATATCCTATTTCTTAATGCAGGCGTTGTTTTACACCCTACTCCAACACATGAGATCACAGAAGAACATTATGAAGAGATCTTTAACATTAATGTAAAAGGACCAATATTAGCAGTAAAGGAAGCATTACCTCATATCAATAACGAGGGAACTATTTTATTTAATAATTCTGTCGTTACACATCGAGCTTTTGATGGCCTGGCGATATATTCTGCTACTAAGGGTGCATTACGGGCGTATCAACGGGTTTTAACATCAGAAGTAAAGTCCAGATTTATTCGTGTTAATTCTATTTCTCCAGGGCCTATTACTACTCCAATTTTCAGTAAAATGGGGTTACCAAAAGATGTTTCAGAAGAAATGGGAAAAGGTTTTGCACAGCAAGTCCCACTAGGTCGTTTCGGAACCCCAGAAGAAATAGCTAAATCTGCATTATTTCTGGCATCAGATGATGCATCATATATCAATGGTATAGAATTGGAAGTTGACGGCGGGATGACTCAAGTTTAATTTAGGTCATAACTAATGATACATATAATATAAAGGCAATCAGAAAATTTTCTGATTGCCTTTAAAAAATAGAAGTGGTCTAAATTTTTTATTGAAGCAAGAAATAGCTAGCTTTTATTCGTAAAGGAATAAAATATGAAGAGAAGCTTTTTGAAGCCTATTGAAAAAATAAAAACCACTTCATGAAGTAAATATTATTTATTGCTTAACAACCTGATGTACAAACTTTTTCCCATCGAGATCTAACGTTACCATATATAAGCCTGCTTTAAGAGAGTTTAAATCAATCTTATTATTATTATTTATTTTCCCTTGTAATACTTTCCTTCCTAATACATCATGTATAGCAAAAAGAGTATTATCAGAAGGAGTAGCTACATTTAAAATCCCATTATTTATTATTGGATTAGGATACACTTTGGTTACTTCATTTTTATTATTAATTCCATTTCGAGCAACAACTGCTGGGGCAGCAATCTCAAACTCTTTAGATTCTGAACTACCAATATTTTCTGCTCCAGAAATCAACGGATTACCTCCAGAAGTTATAGCGTATGAACCTCTACCATAACCACAACATATACCATCGTTCTGAGAGTCATTAATAGTAAATGTATATCTACCAGGTATAAAACAATCAGGCAAAACAATTTCTGTTTCTTTTTGATCATCTTTGTATGGACCTCCTTCTGATACAATATTATTATTGCTATCAACAATTTTCCAAGTAGTTTCCTTAGGATATTTATCTAATCGTATAGTTATAGTTGCATCAATACAGTTTGCGATTTCAAAGTTTTCATTAGTGATATCAAAAAAGATATTATTCACAGGTTTTACCATGATTCTATACTTTTTAGCTAATGTTTCTGGAAGTCTTACTTCATGTTCACCATCATTTCTAACGTTTCTAGCCAAAGCTTTATTTAATGGGTATGTTTTCCCTTCATCCTCTGATAATAAAATATCAACATTTGCAGCATTTATTCCATTTCGATTAGTCTCTGCTACATCCCAGGTTAATGTATGCATCGTGTTAGGTCTTAACCTTATATGTTTACGATTTAAATTAGTAACCTTAAATGGCCCTGCTGCTTCAATAACATTCACTCTCATATCATCACTTTTATTTGCTCCAACACCTTCTCTCCTATCTCTTACTGTTAACCTAAAGTTTAAAGCTCTGGCAACATCAGGAACTGCCTCCCATTTCCATGCTGTTTTCCCTTTTTTTATAGTACTTAACCTAGGGAAATATCGTTTTTTAGAAGCTTTAGGACTATATGATCTAAAAGCTACTCCTGTTGTTGCATTTTTAGTAGGTAACTTGGTCCTAGCATCATCTTCATCCATTTGTTCCCAACAATAGGTAAGATTATCTCTAGCATCGGCATCTCTTCCTTCGCCTGTTAACACAAAAGGTGTTCCTTTAGGAATGGTATAATCTGCTCCAGCGTTTACTACAGGAACATTATTACGAGTATTAGTAACTGTAGCACATTGTGAAGCTTTCACAAAATCTGTAACTTGTTTGATAGAAACCGCATGAAAATAGGCATCACTATTTTGCTGCACATCTGTATTAGCACCTGTTATCCCCGCATATCCCATAATGGTAGTACCGCTTCCTGGTTCCACTTGTCTATTGGTTCTTTCATTTGGTCCAAATGTCCAGGTATGATTAGCTCCAAATTGATGTCCCATTTCATGAGCTACAAAATCTATATCAAATGTATCACCTCTAGGTTCCCTAGAAGTTGTATATCCTTTCCCTTTATTATCAGCATCACATACAGATGCTATCTCTCCTGCGTTACCAGAACTATCTACTCCTCCAAAAAGATGACCTATATCATAATTAATGGGGTTATTATCAACTCTCTCTGCATCTAGCACTCTTTGTAGCATAGTACTATAATTAGTGATTATGTTACGTCCCCTTCGAACAAAATTATATGGATCAGGGGTCTCTCTGTTATTTGGATAAATTTTGGTATGTACTAAATTGAGTGTTATCGAAAAATCTCTTTCAAAAATTGCATTTACTCTGTTTATAGTGGCATTAATAGCAGCTTGTGCTTGTGCTACTCCTCCATAAAAAGCAGTATACTCATCTGTCGTAGAAATCGCTAAATCATATGTTCTTAATCTACCATCGTCTGCGTTTTTTGCTCTAATACCTTGTGTAGATTTTTGATGATCATCTTCTATTGCTCCACAGGTAAACCTTTTTATCTCACTTATTTTGCTATCTTTTGTATACACGCTATAGGTATTACCATCTATGGTATAGGGTTCGATAAATACAGCTTTTGATCTCCCTGATAAACGCATAGTTTGTAAACCACTTGGCGAAACACTAAAGTGAATTGTTGCGGTTGGATCTTCAATTCCGTATCCAACATAAGATTTAATATCGGGATATTGTGCCGATAGTTCTGGACTCATAACCGGAGATTCTAATATGGTATAGGATTCCATGATTCCATTATCATTCGGAAATGACATTACCTTGCCAGAGCCTTTACTAGATTTACTTCTGAGCGGAGAGGCTTTAAGCGTTTTTTTCATTTGCTCTATATCCAACTCATAAAGGATATTGCCCGGCAAATAACTTGCTGTACTTTTGTTTTTTTGTAAGTTTTTAGAATTTGAGGTTCTTTTCCAAATGTCATTTTGAGAAAAGCCAATGGTTACTACAAATAGCACCATCATTAATGAAAGTTGAGTTTTCATAAGGTATATATATTAAAATTAATAATTCAAGCCTATATAGAACAATGACTATTGGTTAGTTACTCCCATAGCTATTACTCTATAATTATCCTCAATCGCAATTTTATTCCCTTCGTTCTTATGAGAAAATAATATATCCTAATTTTACTCTCAAACGTTTATTACTTTTCTTACACAACAGTTAATTCATGCTGTACCCTATTTTTTTTTCACTTTTTTTTAAGATCAGGTTAAAAAAAACTTAATTATTTAACAATAAACAGTTAAATATCCTTATCTAAACCGAGAAGTATACCTCCTACAAAACACTGTAATTCAAATAAATACACCCACCTCTTGTCTTTTCAAAATGCATCGTATTACTATCGAAAAATAAAAAGACAATTCAATGATGGTAGATCTAATTGTAACACCAATATTTGATAAAATGAGATAACTAAAATATTTACTGAAGAAATAGAAAAGAGATTTACAAAGCGAGTATGATTGGGCCATTTTGGCCACCTAAGAAGTAGCTATTAAATCGGCATTGTTTCTTGCATTGGATAATGCTTTTTTTTTATGATATAGAATTAGAAATTGGTAGGAAATGAGCTAAATTAAAAGGCTGATTGGACATGACAACCAGCCTTTTAAATATTTTTTCATCTAACAATTAGTAGTTTAGACTTCCTACAACTATTTTTAGAAATTAGTACTCTATAAAAACCAGGCGACCAATTCTCTACAGAAATCGTTTTTAAAAAATCTTCTCCGTCATAAGTTTCCTGACTCTCAAAAACTACATTTCCTCCAAATAGAGATTCAACTTTAATTCTAAAATTCGTTTCTTCTGACAATTCTACTTTGATATTTAGTAATTCTGAAACTGGATTAGGATATGCTTTAAGTTTTATATCAAGATTACACTTCTTTTTTCGTAGCGATATTTTTCTAACATTTCCTACTCCGCTAAATTCTGAAACATAAAGTGTGTTTTCTCTCTTATTTGAGATAATTCCGGAAGGAAAAGAAAAAGTAGCCTCAGAAATATCGCCATCCATACTCCCTGAAGTGCTACCTGCAAATATTTCTACACGATCAGTAAACCAAGGGTGTATTTTATAAATCTTGTGCTCTCCATATACGGTTCCATAAAGTGATCCTTTGGCATAAGCAATAAAAGCTAAATACGGAGCATTAGTACCAGAATCAGGAACCGTTGCTATATATTTTAATTCATTTTTACCAGGACGTAACCTATAAATTTTTCTATCTAAATAATTACCTATATAGAGTACTCCGCTATGATCAAAAGTTAACCCCACAGGAACACTTAATGGTGCTCCTTGATAAAGCTCTCTTATAGTTCCGTCTGGCAACAACTCATTTACGCTATTGTTCTCTGCATTACCAAAATCTGCATATGTAAATATCATAGCATCACTACAAAATGCCTTGATTATCCCTGACGGAAAGTCCCCTACAGGATATGTATGTAAAAGATTTCCTTCATTATCATATTTACGTATTGCCGCTCCTGTATATTCTACCACAAAAAGATTATCTTCTGAGTCAAAAGCCAATCCATTAGGGTTACTTAATCCTGTTACAAATGCACTTATTTCTCCCGATGGTGTAATCTTATATACGGTATCGCCAGAAAAATTAGAGCCATATAAATTTCCTTCAGAATCAAGTGCTAAGGCATCATCAATATCCTCTGTGGGTGAGTCCAAAATTGTAGTTACTGTTTGGGCATGCCCTACTATAGATGTGATAACAAATAGAAAAATGTAAAATGTTTTCATCATGAATTATTTTTGTGTGTTAGTTAAATTATGACCGTACTACCTTTTGTGTATGTCTAGTATAAGTCTTTTAAATATATGTATTAATTAGCTCTATAATATATTGTTGAAGTGTTTTGCGTATACAATGAAGTAAATTGTATTTTTTATGATGTAGATGGTGTTACATCAATCCCAAAGATAACCAGCATATAAAACTTACAGTTTTTTTTATATACATTGTACTACAATCACCAACAAATAGTATAGCACAGTACAATCTTTTATGAAAATTTCAACACTAATAATAGATGATGAGCCTTTGGCCAGAAAATTAATAGCAAACTTACTCATTAGTATTTCTGAAATTGAAGTAGTAGGACATTGTAAAACAGGTCAACAAGCCATACTAATGATAAATGAAATGTATCCTGACTTAATTTTTTTAGACATTCAGTTAAAAGACATGACTGGTTTTGATGTTTTAGAAAAAATTACGTCAAAAGTTCCTCTAGTTATATTTGTAAGTGCTTTTGATTCATTTGCGATAAAAGCATTTGATTTTTTTGCTTTCGATTATTTGTTAAAACCTTATAAAGAGGAGCGTTTTTATAGATCTGTACACAGAGTTATTGATATTTTTAAAAAAGACGAAACCGTAAATCTCGAAAAGAAAATAAACGCTCTGTTAAAACATGTAAAACCAATAGACTATTCTTCTCATAAAAGAAAAATCCCAGTTTCTTTAGGTAATAAAACGCTCTTTGTTTCTCCTTATAACATTCAATACATAATAGCTTCAAATTATTATGTAGAGATCTATACAGATAAAACAAAATATGTACTTCGCGAATCTATGTATAATCTCTTAAACAAATTAGACAATAAAGAATTTATTAGAATACACCGCTCTACAATTATAAATATAGAATGTATCAAGGAACTAATTAATTTTAATCGAGGAGAGATTAGTGTAAAAATGAAGGATCTTAAACAACTTAAAGTAAGCAGAAGTTATAAAAAGGAATTTTTGATTAAAATGGGATTATAGAGTGAAAAAATATTTAGACAAAAAGCTATTTCTTATACTATTGGGGTATGTAGCTATGTATCATATTGTTTTTATATCAAAAGGAGTATTATTAAAGTTATATGAGGTAAAACCTTATACAAATATAGCCTGGAAACAAATCACTTATGATATCATAATTGCTAACTTGATTATCGTTCCTCCTGCAGTAATACTCATTCTAATAATAACAAAAATGATGATCGACAAGGAGTACAAGTGGAGATCTATCATTGGAGTTCATTTCTTATTTTCATTACTTTTTGGTCTCTATTTATACGTGATTAGCTATGTCTATGTAAGCATTACAGAAAGTGTGAATTCTAAATTATTTAGTAGACAAGGAGTTATTACTATCATATCAGATTCTAATTTGCATTTTTTGGGATATGTAGGGTTTGTTACTATTATTTATTCTTACTACTACATTAAGAGAACTACCAAAACCGAAATACAAAAAGCTGTATTAGCTAAACAACTTACAGATATTAAGATGGAAGTTCTTAAATCTCAATTAAATCCTCATTTTTTGTTTAATACTTTAAATAGCATTTCTGCTCTTATAAAAGAAGATCAAAAAAAGGCACAAGATATGGTCGCAAACCTAGGTGATTTGCTAAGAGAAATTCTAATTTTAAAAGAAGTAAATCTAATTCCTGTATACAAAGAAGTGCAAGTTCTTAATAAATATATAGATATCATGAAGATGCGTTTTTCTGATCATTTGACAATAGATATCAAAATAGAAGATAACATAAAAGGGGTTATGATCCCTACAATGCTTATACAACCTATTATAGAAAATTCTTTAAAACACGGGTATTCTTATGACACTACAGACCTAAACGTGAATATGCATATATATCAACAAGATAACTGGTTAATCATTTTAATTAAAAATAATGGTCAACCATTATTTGAGAACAAAACCAATCAGGGTCTTGGAATAAAGAATGTAAAAGAGCGATTGCATACTCTTTATCATCATGATTTTGAATTTATTTTTAATACTAATCCTAATCATAAAGGAGTACATACAATTATGAAGATTCCTATTCACAATAACTTAGATAAATAATTAGTACAGCCTTTTTATAATATGCTACAAAAATTAGTCTATTAATGAGACTCCATTAAGATCAGTGGTAAGTACATCACTCATATAATCAAAAAACGGTCTTAACAATTCATAATGATAAACTACTTTATCCAAGAAATCAGGTGCAAAAACCTCAGCATCTGTAAAATTATGGGTTACATAAAATGATTTATTTTTGATCAAATCAATATTAGGATGATCTTTGCTAAATCCTTTAGGAGCAGTTTTTACCTGATTTGAAGGATTAAAACCATCAAATGAATTTTTAAAGTCTGTTTCAGACAAAATTTCTCTAATCTCCTGATCATCCATTTCAAATTCTTTCCTGATACGTAATAAATCTGCTGATTCTGGACTAAAAAAGCCTCCGGCCATAAGCGAATTACCAGGTTCTAGACGTAAATAATATCCTCCTCTTCTATGTGCTCCTGCCCTACTAAAACTTGCGCTACGGTGCACATTATAGGGTGTTTTATTTTTGCTAAAGCGGATATCTCGATTAATTCTAAATACTTTGGTTTTTTCGATCTCATCTTTCTCATTTAAACGCTCTGCAATAGACGCATAAAACACTTTCAATATCTTTTCATTATTTTGGTATCGCTTCTTATTTTCGGTCATCCAATCTCGATGATTGTTATTTTTTAAATCCTTTAAAAACTCAAATGCTGTTTTTGGTATTGTACTCATAACCTATTCTTTGATCTTAAAAATACTAAAATCTGTTTTCCCTGCAGAAGTTTAACTTAAATTTATAGCATAATATTGAATAAAGCTTTTGAATTATTAAGCAAAAAAAGGAAGCAATATGCTTCCTTTTTTATCATTATATAAAAACTGAGTTGTTAGAATTGTTCTAGTAAATAATTTATTAAATCTGTAGTTGTAACAATACCAACCAATTTACCATTATCTACTACTGGTAGTGCATGAAATTCTTTCTTCGATAATATTTCTGCAACTTCTTTGATTGTAGTATTAGAGTTTACGCTAATCAGGTTTTTTGCCATTACCTGTTCTATAGTAAACATTTCATAAACTACAGTATCAACATCACGCTCATCTACATCTACCGCATCTGCAAAACTAATACGTAGTAAGTCTGTGTAGCTTAACATACCAGTAATAGCATTACCACTTACTACAGGAATATGACGAATATTATTATCTTTAAATAACTTTTCCGCTGTTTCTAAACCATTAGTGTGATTTAAAGTTATTACATCGGAAGTCATAATTTTGGAAACAGGTGTTCTTTTTTTCATTCTATTAGTTTTAAATTCTATACTAAAGGTAGCATCAAACTCACAGAATTATTATGATAAATATCAGCTTATATGTATAAAAAATTGCTTGTTTTTTCGTAGTAAAAATCTACACATAAATAGTATTCAATAAACTCTAAAAAGTATTTGGTAAGTCTATCTTACATTAACATTTACTAATTTTAATTCAAACTAGAAATAATATGATATAAGTCATAAATAAGTGATGTTGGTCGAGTTATTTTTGTTTCAAATCAACAGATTTATGATAAATAGACAATTACTAGACCCCAAAAACATTGTTATTGTTGGTGGTTCTAATGATATTAAAAAACCTGGAGGAAAAATTGTAAAAAATATTCTTGAGGGAGGGTTCGAAGGAAAACTTAATATTATAAATCCAAAGGAGGATAAAGTACAAGGAATAAAAAGTTATCACTCTGTTAATGATATTCCTAATACAGATTTGGCTATACTGGCAATACCATCTAAATATTGTTTAGAAACAGTACGTGTTTTAGCGCTACAGAAAAACACAAAAGCATTCATAATTATTTCTGCTGGATTCTCAGAAACTAATGAAGAAGGACAACAATTAGAAAAAGAAATTGCCAATCTTGTAAATAGTGTAAATGGCTGTTTAATTGGTCCAAATTGTATTGGTGTTTTATGCGAAAAATATAAAGGAGTTTTTACAACTCCCATTCCCGAGTATAATAAAAAAGGTTGTGATTTAATCTCAAGTTCTGGGGCGACAGCAGTTTTTATTATGGAAGCAGGAGCATCTTTAGGTGTAAAATTTGCCAATGTATATTCAGTAGGAAATGCGGCTCAAACAGGTGTAGAGGAAATACTTGAATATATGGATACGAATTATGATCCAAACATCGATCCGCAAGTTAAACTACTTTATTTAGAAGCAATTAAAAATCCGCAAAAACTATTAAAACATGCCTCCTCTCTAATTCGAAAAGGGGCTAAAATAGCAGCAATAAAAGCAGGAAGCACAGCCGAAGGTAGTAGAGCTGCCTCTTCTCACACAGGTGCTATAGCAAGCTCTGATATGACGGTAAGAGCCTTGTTTAAAAAAGCAGGAATAGTGTATTGTAGTAGCAGAGAAGAATTATTAAGTGTAGCTTCAATTTTTAATTATAAGCCTCTTAAAGGTAAAAATATTGCGATAATTACGCATGCGGGTGGTTCTGCAGTAATGCTATCTGATGAACTCTCAAAAGGCGGATTAGAAATACCGGTTATCGAGGGTAAAGATGCAAAAACACTTGAGAGTTTTTTATACCCAGGTTCTTCGGTGAGCAACCCCATTGATTTTCTAGCTACAGGAACAGCAGAACAATTGGGTATTATTATTGATTATTGTGAGCATAAGTTTGATCATATAGATGCTATGGCTGTAGTTTTTGGTAGCCCTGGATTGTTTGATGTAGAAAATGTTTACAATGTACTAAGTGTAAAATTGGATATTTGTAAAAAACCAATTTTTCCTGTATTGCCATCAGTTATAAATGCTCGAAAAGAAATCAATACATTTTTAGAAAAAGGAAATATTAACTTTCCTGATGAAGTAGTTTTAGGGAAAGCTTTAGCTCAAGTATATAAAACTCCACCACCTACTACAGAAGATGTACAATTGCCAAATGTTGATGTAAAGAAAATAAGAGCTGTTATCGATAATGCTAAATCAGGCTACTTATCACCTTTTGAAGCAACTCAACTTTTGGATGCTGCTGGTGTACCTAGAGTTATAGAAATTGTTGAATCTAACAAAGAAACTTTGATAACTGAAGCTTCAAAGATGAATTTTCCATTAGTAATGAAGGTCGTTGGCCCTTTACATAAATCAGATGCACAGGGCGTTATTTTGAATGTAAATTCTATAGAAGAAGTTACTCAAAACTTTGATAAGCTCATGCAAATTAACAATGCTACCGGTGTTATGATTCAAGCTATGCTCAGCGGTATCGAATTATTTGTTGGAGTTAAAAAAGAACCTGGCTTTAATCATACTATACTATGTGGACTAGGAGGTATTTATATTGAAATCATGAATGATGTTACTGCAGGTTTAAGTCCTTTATCAAAACCAGAAATACAAGCAATGATTGCCTCATTAAAAGGCTATAAGCTAATTCAAGGTATTCGTGGTAAAGAGGGCGTTAGCGAAACCCTCTTTATTGAAATCATTCAACGTATCTCTGCACTGGTAGAAGCAGCTCCTGAAATAGTAGAAATGGATATCAACCCCCTAATGGGAACACAAAAAGCGATTACTGCCGTAGACATACGTATAAACATTGTAAAATAAGAATTATATTGCTTGGTTGAAAAAATAAAAATTACCCAGTTTTATATAATAACAAACAATTTATATAATCATTACAATTACCATAAAAAGTAAAACAAAAAAAATGATTGCATATTTCCAAAAGGAATGAGCATTTTTAAGTTCCATAAACTGAAAAGCAACACCAATAAATTTCAATACTGATAGGATCAGGATAACAAGAACAATATACTTCCCTTCAACTTGAGAAAATAAAGCAGATACTACAGTAAGTATTAATAAAAGAATCCAGGTATATATTGCAGTTTTGTTCATTTTTAAAAAAGTAAATACATTATAGGAAAAAGAAGTAACCATATTAAATCGCACATATGCCAAAATGCAGCACTGGCTTCTACATCTTCAATTGTGGTTGATTTTTTTTCTTTTAGGATTCCATAATAAATGGTAATCAAAATCACCAAACCAACAATAACATGTACTACATGAAAAAGGGTAAGCATCCAATAAAAACTAAAAAAAGTATTATATCCCATACCTAAACCAGCTTCAATTTTATCATAATATTCAATAGTTTTTAATAGTAAAAAAAGCATTCCAAAAAACATTGTCAACAATAAGTATTGTTTTGCTTTTTGTGTATTCTGAGTTTTCAGTTCTCGTACACTTATTGCCATTAAAAAACCACTTGTCAATAAAAAAATAGTATTCATCATCCCAAAAGTGGGATTTAATAGTAATCTCGAAGTATGAAAAATATCTGGTTCTTGCTTACCATAAAACACCATAACAATCAAAGCAATTCCAAAGGTTAATAATTCCAAATAAATGATGATCCATAACAAGATTCCTCCCGGTGGATAAAATATGTTTTTATGATCTATTTCTGATATTTTCATTTATTGTCTTTTTATTCTTTGCAAATTTCTTTCTTTTATTAAAAAAGTCTCCGTTTGAACTATATTCCAGCTTTTTTCCTGAGATTCGTTTACCCCTCTCACTTTGATTGTAATAGACAATGTATCTGATGATCTTACTAAAGTGATATCATCTATCGTATTTTGAATGGCTGAATTAACTGCCATATTGGGACATCTATTTAATTTATACACCACCAACATATCACCAGAAAACCATTGTAATAAAGTATTTAAATGCTCGGGGTTACATTCATCATTGATATTCATTTCTTTTAATAATTGACACTTGACTTTTAAAGAATTGGTATTACATTCATTTCCATAGGCATATAAATACCAAGACAATAATACTTTTTCGGGAGCGTCTAAAGTTTTTAAATCAGAGTACTGTACCTCATTATTTTTCACAAACACTAATGAATACTCTTTTGTGTTTTGCTTACAAGCGAGGAGTAACACAAAAACAAATAGCATTATTACAATATTCTTACCCTGATATTTCATTTAATCCCAATCTAACAATCGTTTTTCACCTTTCAGTTTTTGAATATCGGTTACATCCTGAGACATTTCGATAACTCCTTTATAATTTTTGTTTTTATCTCTAATAGCAAAGTATCTGATATGAATTACCTGACCTCTATAATTAAACCAGAACTCTGCAACATCTTTTGTACCTGCTCTAAATTCATCTACAATACGCAATACCATATCCACACTTTTGGGCGGATGACAAAAACGAACTTCTCTTCCTATAATTCCTTTACTTCTGGGAAAAACCCTATCCTCTCCCCGATTATAAAAAATAACTTTATCATTTTCATCTACATATGTAATATCAACTGGTAAATATCGAAGTAATAAGTTTACCTGATCAGGAGTCATATATCCTTCATCATAATGAAAAGTATTCTCTAACGAAAAAGATAAATCACGTTCTGTAAAATCTTCGCTTGGATGAATATATGATGCTTCTCTTTCAGGATATGGAATTGGTTTTTCGGATAACATCCACCCCATTTCTTCGTCTCCTTCATAAAACTCTTTCCAGTCTGCTTCGGAAAGTATTTGCATAGCATTAGGAAATAATCGCATATCTTCGATAATCAAAAGACGTTTTATACCTTCAATTAAATATGGAAGGTTTTCTGATATTTTAGAAGTATTTCTCTCTGCATTGTACGTATTCAATAACCTTATCTGGTCTCTTAAATTATCATGAAACGACCACATACCACGACTGGGGCCATTCCAACCATGCTTTTCTAAGTAGGGAAATAATTGGTTTTCTTTTCGAGCAAATCGTTTTTCTATTGTAGTTAGCTGATTGAATATATTAAAATACTTTTGAAAATCTTTTACCGCATCTGCTTCGTATAATTCTGATAATAATTCCTGAATTAGTTCACTTTCCTGATAATACACTTTTACCGGATGTCCCTCTGGTAATTTTTCTATTTCTGATAAAAAAGAGTTCATTTAATTTTGGTGTTTAATCTTCTCGTAGAGTTTTACTAATGATTGTAGTAGTTCTACTGGTGTTGTTAAAATTTGATAATGGTTTTGCCCAAACATCTGTGGCAAATAGTATTTTGCCTGTGCTTCAATTGCCAGGGCATATGAATTTATTTGGCGTTCATTAAGTTCTCGTAAGGCTTGTTTTATATCATTGATTCCATATTTCCCTTCATATCTATCATAATCATTTGGTTTTCCATCAGAAATAAGAATAATCCATTTGTTCTTCGTATTTCTTTTATCCAATAATGCTCCCGAATGTCGAAGTGCCGGTCCTATGCGAGTATATCCTCCAGGCTCTACAGCTCCTATTTTAAATTTTGCTTTACTCCAATTATCATCAAAACCTTTGATTGTTACATAACTAGAATGATTTCTGGTTTTCGAATAGAAACAATTGATTGAGAAATCGATATTAAATTCATCTAATATTTCACCAAAAAGAATGGAAACTTGTTTTTCTACATCGATAACCCGATTACCAGCAGCATAGCCATCACTAGATAAACTACTATCTAACAATAGTAAAATGGATAGGTCTTTTTCTTTTTTTTGTTTTGATAAATATATTTTTTCAGATGGAGTTACTCCAGAATGTACATCGACAAACAAATCGGTTATGGCATCTAAATCAAATTCTTCTCCTTGTGTTTGTCTACGTTGCTGTTGGTATCTATTATTAACTGTTGTCAACATTTTTCGTAAACCAAGCAGCGTAGATCCATTCTTAGATATTGTTTTTTTATAATATTCTACATCTGTTTTTAGAATGGTTTTGGGATATACTTTACAGAAATTGTCTTTATAGGTGCGCTTTGCATAATCCCATTCATCATAAGGGATAAAATATCCTTTTTCATTTCTTTCGGCACTTTCTGCAATGGTTGTATTTTCTATAAAATCCGCCTGATAAACCGAATGTGCGGTGTCATCAACTCGCACAGTGTACTTCATATTTAAATCTTCTAAAGCATTAGCATGATCATCTAGCTCATCATCTCCATCCATGTTTCTGAAATTCCCTCCGAATTCATCTGCCGTTTCCACCTTTTCAAACTGATGTTGTAAGACAGCATCTTCTACTTGTTTTTCATCTATCTGAATTGAAATTATTTCCTCTACCGCATTAGCTTTCAACGTTGTTTTTGGCTGCTCTGGATTAGTAGTTTTTATTTTTTCGGTGAAGTTATTCAAAGTATCATTGAGCATTTCTTCAGGAATATTGCGCATCCACTTCCCATAAATAAATGAATAATCTACTGGTGTTTCTTTTTTAGTTTTTTTGGTATAATATTCTATGAATTTTTGATAATAATTCTCGGTGATCGGAAAGTCTTCAAATAAATACTTCAGTACTTTTGATGAAGTATCTAAGGCTAGTGTTCGGGATTCGTCTACAGAATGTTCTGAGGTGTCATTCCAATTCAAATCTAAATTTTTTTGAGTAGCTAGATACAATACCCTGAACAGATAAAAAGAAATATTTTCTTCGACTGATAAGAATTCAGCATATTTTGAAGGTAAAAAGAAGTTGTTATTTTTATAACCACCTTCTCTTTCAGCTTCATAAATTTCGATAGGTTTACCTGTAATGGCTCTTGCAAAAATGGTTAAACGAGGTTTTATGTCATTTAATGTTATTGCATAAGCCAAGTTTGCTTCCTTTTTCTTTCTACGCCGTTTGAAATAATGGGCAAACTTGGTAAAGATATATTCATCTGGTTCAAACTCAAACATGTTTTCTAATATTGATCTGTTACATTTCGGTATAGTGTAGCTAAACATTCATTACCAAACATTCTATATTTTAAATTATATCATCAAGTCACATAGATCTTTTAAAGCATTGATCACCTCAAGATCATCTGTGAGAGGTTCTACGATAGCCACATGTGCTGCGAGACGTTTTGGCAAACCAGAATGAATTAATTTTGCGGCATCTACCAGCAGTCGTGTAGAAACGGTTTCAGTTAAGCCTAACTCGGTTAAGTTTCTAATTTTGTTTGCAATATTTACTAGTTTTTTGGCATCAGCCGGAAGAATATCTGTTTCATTTATCAAAATATCTGCTTCGATTTTAGAATCTGGATAATCAAAAGATATTGCCACAAAACGCTGCCTTGTTGAAGGTTTTAACTCTTTAAACCCTCGTTGATACCCTGGATTAAAAGAGGCAACTAACATAAAATCTGGGTGCGCTTTTATGGTTTCTCCTAATTTATCGATAAACAATTCTCTTCTATGATCTGTAAGTGAGTGAATAGCAACAATCACATCTGGTCTTGCCTCTGCAATTTCATCCAAATAAAGAATGGCTCCTGTTTTAACTGCGGTAGTTAATGGGCCGTCCAACCAGATGGTCTCGGCTCCTTTGATAATATACCTACCTATTAAATCTGTAGAAGAGGTCTCTTCATGACAACTAACTGTAATTAGGGGCTTGCTTAATTGATACGCCATATACTCAATAAACCTTGATTTACCGGTACCTGTAGGTCCTTTTAATAAAAACGGAATTTTGCTTTTGTAAGAATGTTCAAAAACTTCTATTTCCTTTTTTATTGGTTTATAGAATGGTATCATTAATTTCTTAGAATTAATATTATTTTTTTCTTCAGTTGTAATACTTGGCATCATCAAACATTTATATAAGGTCTAAAAAGTGATCGTATAAAACAGAAGTAACTTTGATATGGGGGCTTCACAGAATATTCTAAGTTTTATACAAACTAGTAAAACACTAACTTGGGATCACTTTCTAGACCTTGTTATTCACTATTATGATTTAATTTGTTTATCACTAAAAACGATAACTTGTTTTTACAAAAAACGACCTACCCCATAATTGCATATTTCTGGAGTGAGCACTACCTGCTTCATCTACTGCTTCAATATCCTGTACATCAAATAAGTTTTTGGCTCCTATAGAAGCTATGAAAGAGTTTTTAAAAAATCTTTTAGAAATAGTTGTGTTTAGATTATTAAAACTTTTTCTAGTCGTCTTCATCAAATTATTTGCATTATCTGGGTCAATAATAAACCCTTCTCTTTCGCCAGAAAATTTATAGAAGACATCCAATGCTACACTTACTTTTTCAAGCTCATAACTTAAATTCACAGAGACCTCGGGAGAATATAGATATTCAATAGAATCGAATTTCTCATTGTATTTATTGTATCGCCCTATTAATGAAAAATTTGTTTTTACTAATAAAGATGTAATAGGTTTATAAGAAAGTTTGAGTGTACCTCCCAAAGATTTAAATTTGTCAATATTGATGTATTGTCTTTCATTATCAACAAATTCACTTAAAGCTATCAAATTTGAAATTTCATTATAGAAAAATGATGGTTCTACAGAAAAGTATTTAGAAACACCTAATGGTTGGTGAAAATTATAATTCAAATTAAAACTATTTGATTTTTCTACCTCCAGATCTTCGTTTCCATTTATAATATAAGTCACTGGGCCTGCACTTATTTGAAAATCTAAATAAGTCTCTTTTAAAGAAGGTGCTCTAAAACCTTGTGCATACGAAAGACGTATCTTATGATTATTCCCTAATTTATAAAGCGTATTAAATGCTGGTGAAAGCAATGAGCCATAATTACTATTCCATGTATATCTGGCAGCTGGTTGAACTTCCAGGTTTTTCGTTAGTTTATAATTTAAGCTTCCGTAAAAAGCCGAAGTAAATAACGATTGTTCTTCATCCAAAATTCTACTTCCTTTTGTATATTCATTATTAATATCGGTCCCGAAAGCATAGTTAACAACTTCAGATTGTACATTTTTACCTAATTGCGCCTTTACTCCCGAGTAATTAAATTTGACAATATTATCTTCTTTGCTATCACTCTCTGATAGTTTACGTTCTAAAGTCGTTGGATCAACATCAAAAGTGTCATGATATCTTTGATAATCTAGATATGAAACAGTTGCAGTTATAAATTTGTTATTAAATATATCTCCTTTTATGTTCAAATTATTATCAATTCTTCTGGTATGATAATCTTTATCTTTAATATCTCCTCTCCTATCTGGATCTCCGACAGAAAACAACTTTTCTTTAGAGAAATTTCCGTCGTAGACTACGTCTAATTTGCCAAAATTCCTCGTATATGAAATTCCTCCAAAATATTGATTCCTTTCTTCCCAGTTAAGATTTCTAAGAGCGTCGTTAGTGCTTAATCCATCAAAATCATAATAACCTCCATTAAGATTCAATTGGTTTTTTCCAAATTTATACCCCAGGTTTCCATTAACCGTTAAAGCATTAATATCTTCATAATAAGTAGATACATCTCCTTTAAGGATTTCAGTTTGATTTTTCTTAGAAATAAGATTTATAATTCCTCCAGAAGCATCTGTTCCATAAAAAACAGACACAGGGCCTTCAATAATTTCGACTCTTTCAATACTTGATAGATTGATTTGATTTAAATCAATAATACCATTTAGTCTTCCCATAAAAGGGACTCCATCCTTTAGAATTTTTATGTTTTCTTTTGAAATTCCTTGTATTTCTATACTTGTACCAAAAACCGAGTTTTGTGATAAATCTATATTTGATTCTTGTTGTAATAATTCTCTTAAGTTATTAGCTGCTTTTTTTTGAATTGTTTTTGAAGGTATTGCATGTACTTTATATACTGCGTTTTTTTCTGAATATGGTGTATATTGTGCCGTAATCACAACTTCTTCTAGTTGTTCTACATCTACAGAATCGCGCTCTTTTTTTTGAGCAAAACTCGATGTATATACTAAAAGCATACCTAATACTAATCGATAGGCTCTCATATTTTTTCTTTTTATTTATAAAGCCCATTGACAGAAGTATTATCATACACTATCAATGGGCATAAAATATTTAGTAAATATCGTGGGTTGTATTGTAAACATTAAACTTACCAGTTGGGTTTTCTACCCAATCCCCCTGAATGATTTGTTTAACTTTTAGTGTTTTATCATTATAGATTACTACAGCACTTTTCTCTCCCATAAAATAAGAAACCCAAACTTCATTACCTGCTTTATTGTATTCCATATGAACGGCTCTACCGTTTACTCCTTCTGGAGCAGGAAGTGTTTTCTTTAACTCTAATGTATTCGTATCAAAAACATCAACTACAGAGTTTAATTTGGCATCTGGATTTAATGTTCTATCGACCCATAAATTTTTAGATTTTGGATGTGATTTTACAAATAGTGCTCCACCACCACTACCAGGAGCTTTGGCTTCTTTAACAACTGTCCATTGCCCCTCTCCCGGATTCGTCTTAATAAACGATAGTTTATTTTCTCCTAAGTGAGAAGTTACCCAAAGATTTCCTAATTTGTTTTTAATATTTGTTCCTCTCCCCGGGTGAGGTTTGATACCTGTTTCTATGATTTTTACCAATTTTTTATTAGGTACATCAATCACTACAATTTTATTACTGGCATTTGCTGCAACTAAGAAATAATGTCCTGTAGAATCCCATCCTCCATCATGCAAAAACCTTGCTGAAGGAATTTGAGTCATCTCTGGTTTTCTAGGATCTGTGTAGTCTACAATCCAAACCATCCCTGTTTCTTTCACATTACAAATCCATACCGGATCTGTATGTGATGCCACAATCGATGCTACACGGGCTTCTTCTATAAATTCTTTCTCTCCATCACATGCATTACCCGATGTTGTGGTTACACTTAAAGGTTCTAATGTCTGAGCATCCAAAATAGCTATATGACTTGGGCTATATCCTCCAAAGACCAGATATTTATCTTCGAAACCTTTATATTTTGACACCTCTACAGAACGTGCATCAAAACCACCTTTAACTTCTGCAACAATGGTTGGTGTTTCGGTATAGGTATCTATCATCGTTATTCTACCATCCCTCCCAACAGAATAAATATATCTTCCAGAAGCAGAAGTTCTTAAAATATGAACCGCAAAACCGGTCTTAAGTACGGCTAATTTTTCTTTTGTATCTCCATCTATTATAGCCACTTTACCAGCATCCCTCATGATCACTCCGAAATAATTATCTATATTTCTTTTATGTTCTGGTTTGGTAGGTCTATCTGCAACAGGAACTATTAATTTCCAACTTGCCTTTATTTCACCAATTCCATACGGTGGAATTGCAGGTGGATCTACCTGTAAAAAACGTGTTAGTAATTCAATATCATTTTCTGGCAAAATACCTTTCCACTCCGGCATACCACTAGGAGTACCGTTTTCTATAAAGGTTCTAATCCCAGCCGTGCCCAGATTTTTCATAGATACATATTTCCCATCTCCATCAGGTAATAATGAAGGTCCTGTAGCTCCTTTTCTACTTGATCCGTGACATCCTGCACATTTATCAAAATAGATTTGACTACCTCTTTCTATTTCTGCATCAGATATTTGAATCCCCTTAGTTGTTTCTGTGTCTACTTTTTTAGAATAATCAGGTTCTCCTCCTTTTTTATCGCTTTTGCAACTCACTGCAATTGCTAACAAAGCAATACATAATACGTTTAGTTTTAAGTTTTTCATGATATCAATTAATTATATGATTCGTCTTGTAATTCTATAGCTTCATCATTAGGGCGACCATGTTTTATAAAATCCATAATGTATAATACTATACCAATTGTTAATACTGTAGCACATAGAAGAAGTACTACAAAATGAATGCTTATTTCGTTTTGCACTTGCATAAAATCCATTTTGAACTTACGTTCTAAGTATACCTGTGCTACTCCTGCAACTCCAAAAGCAACTGTCATCCCTATCATACCGATATTCGACAACCAAAAAGCAGCTCTTCCGCGCGGACTTAGGTATAATTTTCTACCAGTCATATTGGGTAAACTATAACTAATAATAGCAAGAACGATCATAGCATATGCGCCCCAAAAAGCAAGATGACCATGCATAGCTGTTACTAGGGTTCCGTGTGTGTATAAATTAGTTTGAGGTAAGGTATGAGCAAAACCTAATAACCCAGCACCTAAAAATGATACAATAGCAGCCCCTAAAGTCCAGAATAAAGCAAGTTTATTGGGATGTCTTTTTTCGCCTTTACGATACATATTTACCGCAAATAGTGCCATTGCCAAGAATGCTAAAGGTTCTAGTGCAGAGAATATACCTCCGACAATTAACCATATCTTATTCACCCCTATATAATAGTAATGGTGTCCTGTTCCTAAAACGCCTGATAAGAATGTTAATCCTACAATTACATATAACCACTTTTCGATAACTTCTCGATCTACTCCGGTAAGCTTGATTAATAAGAACGATAAGATCCCTCCCATGATCAACTCCCAAACACCTTCTACCCATAAATGTACTACCCACCAACGAAAGAAAGAATCTGTTACCTGGCTATCAAAAGGAAGCATTCCTGGAATATAAAGTAGAGCGGCAAATAATAATCCCATAGAGAGTACCAAAGCCGTAGTCGTTCTTCGTTTACCTTTAAACAAAGTGGCTAATATTAATCCTAAAAATAACAATACATTAATAACGACTAAGTAGTCCAATTGTCTAGGTATTTCTAGGAATTTACGCCCTTCCCACCAATTAAAATGATAACCAATTATAGCTGCAACACCTACTAAGGCCAAAGAAATTAGTTGTACATAAGCTAATTTCACATTTACCAATTCTCGTTGAGCTTCTTCGGGAATGATATAATATGCTGCTCCCATGAACCCTGATAACAACCAAACTACTAATAAATTGGTATGCACTGCTCTGGCTGTATTAAAAGGAATAAACTCATGTAATCCATCCATGCCAATACGAGCAAAGCCCATAATAAATCCATAAGTAATTTGTAAGACTAACAGTAGCATAGATAAGGCAAAGAACCAATACGCTACTTTTTGAGATTTATATTTCATCTATGTATATTTTAATTAGTTAGTTTTTGTCTTTTGCTAATGGAGACACGACAGTATCAAAACCATTAAGATCTATATCATCAATCCAGTCAAAAAAGGCGATAAGATCACCTGCTTCTTCCTCAGAAAAACCATAAGCAACCATTTTTCTACCATTAGGCGCCCAAGGAACAGGGGTCATTAAAACTGCTTTTACATATCCTTCTCCCCTTCGATCTAAAACCTTTGTTAATTCTGGTGCGTAATAGGCTCCTTCTCCCAAAATAGTATGACACCCCATACAGTTGTTGGTTTCCCACAGTGTTTTTCCTCGCACCACCTGTTCTGTTATTTCGGTGTAATTTGATTGATCCTGATCCTCACTAAAAGAGTATATTGTCAATCCAATAAATGCTAAAAAAGTGACCAATGTTCCTCCCAAAAAGAAATTTCGTGCTTGTTTTTTAGATAACATAGTTACTATTAATTTAAATTAGTATAAAAAGACCTTTTTATCTTTAATTTTGTAAAAATAAAAAAAGGAGTTATAGACAAATATGATTTATATCATAAAACAATTCATAATGATTTGTTAAACAAAACACTTTGTTTTTATCAGAAGATTAACTAAATTTTACAAAATACAGTTAATCACATCTTTCATTTGTTATTATTATTCTAAAAATGTAAGGATTTGCGATTAAATAAGACTTTTATATTCTTTATTCTATATATTTACTAGAGTTTTCAAAAAGACTGTAATGACCAAAGAGAAAGATAAAATTATTGCTAAAATAAGGGAGCAGAAAAAGAACCCTAATCTTAAGCTTAAGCTAAAAGAAAGAACTGAATATTTTACAAATTTGCTTTTTTATACGCTATTTGATACGGATACAGAAGTTGCAAAAAATATAGATATTCTAGAGCAAACTTTTGAAGAACTTGTAGATTTAGCTTGTTGGGAAACAGAAAAACCCTGTAGCAAACTCTGGCAATCATACTTAGAAAAATTACCTAGTATATTAGAAAAACTAAATCTGGATGCACAAGCTTTTATGAAAAGTGATCCTGCTGCAAATTCAATAGAAGAAATTTACATGGCCTACCCTGGTTTTTATGCTATTGCAATCTACAGATTAAGTCATGAGCTTCTTAAATTTGGTTTACCTCTAGTTCCTCGATTAATGACAGAATACTCACATCGTTTGACAGGTACCGATATTAACCCCGGAGCAACAATAGGAGAATCGTTTTTTATCGATCACGCAACCGGTATTGTTATCGGAGAAACAGTAATTATAAAAGATAATGTAAAAATATATCAAGGTGTGACCCTTGGAGGATTATATGTAGACAGAAAACTTCGGAATGTAAAGCGTCATCCAACAGTAGAAAACAATGTAACTATCTATGCCAATGCTACTATATTGGGAGGTAGTACTGTAATTGGAGCTAATAGTACTATTGGAGGTAATGCATGGATTACTTCTTCGGTTCCCGAAAATTCTATTATTACGAATACATCAGAAATTAAGATCAAAAAAGTTGTTTAATGTCGCATAACATTTTAGACCTGATAGGAAACACTCCTTTGGTAAAGGCTACTTCCTTAATTGACAATCCAAATATTACATTATATCTAAAGCTAGAAGGACATAACCCAGGAGGAAGTGTTAAAGATCGTGCTGCATATAATATGATCCGATCTGCATTAGATCGTGGTGATATTGATCAAAACACTAAACTTATTGAAGCGACAAGTGGTAATACCGGTATTGCTTTGGCAATGATTACAGGAATATTTAAACTTGATATTGAATTGGTAATGCCCGAAAACTCAACTAAAGAACGAGTACAAACGATGCGTGCATTTGGCGCAAAAGTAACGCTTACCTCTGCTGATATTGGCATAGAAGGTTCTAGAGATTATGCAGAAGATAAAGTAAAAAATGAAGGCTACGTAATGCTTAATCAATTTGCTAATGATGATAATTGGCGTGCTCATTATAAAACTACAGGACCCGAAATCTGGAGAGATACTCTAGGTCAAATTACACATTTTGTATCTTCTATGGGAACTACAGGAACCATTATGGGAACATCAACGTATCTAAAGGAACAGTCAAAAGATATACAAATTGTTGGTGTACAACCAACTAATGAATCCAGAATACCAGGTATACGTAAATGGCCAAAAGAATATCTTCCAAAAATATTTAACCCTGATAAGGTAGATCAAGTTGTAGAAGTGAGTCAGGAAGAAGCTACTGCTATGGCGAAAAGACTAGCCAAAGAAGAAGGTGTTTTTTCTGGAATGAGTAGTGGCGGAGCTGTTGCAGCAGCACTAAAATTAGCTAAAACTTTAGAAAATGGTGTATTAGTTGCCATTATTTGTGATCGTGGAGATCGATACCTAAGTTCTGATTTATTTGAGTAATTTCCTCTAAATATTTTAATTAAACAGTAAAAAATATCATTACGTAAGTTTTACCAGAATTTGACTATTCACAGTTTTTCTATGAATTATACTGATTTTTCATCGATGATCTATATTCTTTATATTTTTGAAGTAGTGACTAGAGGATTTATCATTTCAAAATAATTAAAGAAAAATGGATAAGTACCAGGAAACATTTGCAACATGGAATAAGATAGCTCAAATTTATGAAGACAAGTTTATGAATTTGGACTTGTATAATGATACCTACGACATTTTCTGTGAATTAATTTCTAAGAACAATCCATATATTCTGGAAATTGGTTGTGGCCCAGGAAACATAACACGTTATCTTTTGACTAAAAACCCTAACTACAAAATAAAGGCTATCGATAACTCTGCACATATGATCGAGTTGGCAAGAAAAAATAACGTTAGTGCTGAAGTACTCTTAATGGATAGTAGAGAAATACATACAATATCTCAAAAATTTGACGCCATTATTTGTGGGTTTTGTATCCCCTACTTATCTAAATCTGATTGTTTTAAAATGATTGCGGATTGCAATAAATTACTTAACAATTCGGGAGTATTTTATATAAGTTTTGTTACCGGAAACTATAAAGATTCGGGTTACGTATCAGGAAGTAGCGGAGATAGAATGTATTTTTACTATCATGATTTAGAAAGTATTGAAAAAGAGTTAACAGCTAATTCTTTCCAAAGAAAACAATTATTACATAAAAATTACCCAAAAACAGATGGAACTGAAGAAATTCATACCATATTAATAGCAGAAAAAATAAACGGATAGTAAGCAATTGATTTTTATCAAAAAGTCGGATTTGTTAAAACAAGTGAAACTAAACCCACATGAATTTATAACGGTGATGAGCATTAATGGAAAAACTAACTAATTACATTAAAAGTTATGTAAGCATTACTGAAAAAGAATTAGAAATAGCACGCTCTTTTTTCAAACAGAGACGTATTGCAAAAGGGCAATTTGTTTTAAAAAAGGAACAATTGGTAACAGATTATTATTTTGTAGATTCTGGAGGACTCATCATATATGATATAAAAAATGATATTCAATCAACAAGATATTTTGCTTTTGAAAATGAACTCATTGCCGATATTTCAAAAATAAAATCAAAGGCTCGCTCTGATTCTTATATAAGAGCAATAGAAGATACTGTTTTGTATACAATTACATATCAGAATATGGAAAACCTCTATGAACGTTTTCCTATTTGGCAAAAATTCGGGAGGCTTGTTTGGGAGGATTCCTTCGCAAGTGTACTCTATGGTATTCATAATTTTCAATCCCTTACTGCTAAAGAACGATATCTAGACCTCCTAAAAAGATCAGATCTTATTAATAGAGTCCCTCTTAAAGATTTATCTTTATTTTTGGGTGTTACTCCCTCTTCTCTTAGCAGAATTAGAAAAGAAATCTATAAATAACATAGACAAACAACTGTTACTCCACTTATAAAACATAGTAAGATTCTTTCTTTTTCTATGCTTTCTGTTTTTTTATCACATAAACATCAAAACGGGCACCTTAATATTAAAATCATTTATTGTCATTTGGCAATTTTACGGGTACATATACAATCGACCTTTGTATAAATAGTAAACCTAAAATCATGATTAAAAAAGTATGCATCTTATCTCTACTACTTATATTCAAAATACATAGTCAGGTAAACGGAGAGGTATTTGTTTTAGATGAAGATAGAGATATTTTTTATTTGTATTACACTCCTTCGATTATGAAAGATGATCTGTTTGAATATCAAAAGGTCAATATGAAATTAGGACTACCTCCTATCAAAATGAATACTATAACAATCTATAACACTATTGGAGTCGATTATCACCATTTCAAATACCAATCTGGTGTACCAGAATTTTCAAATAGCACAGATCGGTTTTATAATATAAATTATAGCTTATTATTAAAGTATAAAATCTCAGAAAACTGGTCTTTTAATGCTTTAACAATGCCACATATAATATCAAATTTAAAAGGAAATATTGAAGCAGATGATCTCAATATTAATGGTATCGTTTTTATCGAAAAAACATTTCACAAAAAGAACAGTACAGGATATTATAAATTAACTTTTGGAGCTGGCTACCTTACAATGGCAGGTAAAACGAGTATTACCCCTACTGTAAACCTGATGGCAAGAGTAAATGATAAATTATCTTTTGTCTTAGGAATTCCAAATACATATATAAAGTACAATCTTAATGATAAACATTCTATAAAATTTCTAGGTGATCTAAACGATTTCTCTGCAAATCTAAACACTCCTATTCATCTAAGAAATACTGAAATTGATCGGGCAATATATACATCTATTTCTGCTGGATTAGAATATAATTATAGCATAAATAGCAGTTTAGGGATTATGGCACGAGGGCTATACTCCGTTTATGATAATTATGAATTGCAAGATTCTAATGAGAATACTGTATTCGATTTTAATCCAAAATCAAAACCTTCTATTACTGTTGGAATCAAATTTAATCCTTTCCATTAATTCAATGTTCTAATCTATAAAAGACTTATCCATGCATATTACAATGAAAAACAACCCTAATAAAACAAGTAATTTTAACACAAAAACATTTCTTTTTGCTTGTATTCCATCATACATATTTCCCGCAGTTATGTCCTGGGTATCAGGATGGTTTATGAATAATCCAGAAATAATGCAGGCAAGCTATACAACAATTGCTATCCCTTCTCTTATTGCAGCATGTTTGAGTTATATGCTATTATGGAGTATGGAAAAGCTTCAATTTTTTCCTGCAAATAAATTCATAAGAACCATATTACTAGTCATTGTTATGGTACTTCTGTCTTTAATTACAATAGAATTAGCGTATCTAAAATCAGAGATATTTAATATTCTTTTTTCAACTATTCTCGGTACTGCTATCACCACCTGGCGACAACCAATATCTAAAATTAAAAAACAGTCATGAATACAATAAAACCAACCATTGTTGTTTTTGGATGTACTGGGACAGTAGGATCAGAAGTAATGCATCAATTAAGTGTTAAGAACTGTATTGTTCGAGGTGTACTACGAAATCCCAATCGAGAATACCCAATCAAATTACATAAACAGTGTACAAATATAAGTTACATCAGCGCTGATTTAAAATCAAAATCACAACTTAAACATGCCTGTAAAAAAGCAGATGCTCTTTTTCTACTGACAGGAACTTCTCCCGAACAGATTGAAAATGAAGTTAATATAATCAAAATAGCTAAAGAAACCGGCATTGGCCGAATTGTTAAATTATCATCACCGATAATTCCTCCTGGTATAAAGGTCGAAGTTAGTAACTGGCATCGTAAAATTGAAGAAAGCCTTGCCAAAAGCTCAATAGATTACTGCTGCTTAAGACCGCATTCATTTATGCAAAATTGGGAACGAAATACTTTTACCATCAGACGATTTGGTAAATTTTTTGGTGCTATGGGTAATGCCTCAAGGAATTATATTGATTGTCGTGATGTTGCAGAAGTTGCTGTACACTACTTAATATCGAATCAAGCTTTACATAAAAAATCAGTTATCCTTTCTGGTCCAGAAGCTATCACAAACTATGATATGGCCGAACGGTTATCTTTTGTAACTAACAGTAAGATTGAATATATAAATATCAGTACAGAAGAGTTTTATCATACCTTAACAAAAAGAGCTAAACTACCAAAATGGTTAGCACGCCACATCGTAGAACTTGACGAATTAGCAATTAATAGTCCCGAACCTACAAATGATACGGTCGAAAAAATATTAAATCGCAAACCTCGAATAATAAATACTTACTTACAAGAATCCCGTCACCTATATACTAAAAAGCCAATCTGGAATTTCTGGAACAAATAATTACAACCAAAACAAGAATTACAAATAAAACAAATTCATTTTCACATGCTATTTTCTTTTCTTTGTAGTTATGCCAGATCAACAACTCATTTCACATACCTTAAAAGAATATTTTGGGTATGATAGCTTTCGTCCATTACAGCAAGATATCATTGCCTCTGTTTTTGCCGGAGATGATAACCTTGTTATTATGCCTACAGGAGGTGGTAAATCTATATGTTATCAGCTACCAGCACTATTGTTGCCTGGGGTAACTCTGGTAATTTCTCCTTTAATTGCTTTAATGAAAGATCAGGTAGATGGATTATTGGCAAACGGTATTAAAGCAGCTTTTATCAATAGTAGTCAGACCGAAACCGAACAACAGGAAATTTACCAAAAATTATCGGATAAAGAAATCAAGTTACTATATATCGCTCCAGAGAGTTTATCGTTTTTAGAAGTGATATTCTCACAAATAGAAATTAGTTTAATTGCAATAGATGAAGCGCATTGTATTTCTGCCTGGGGTCATGATTTTAGGCCAGCATATACACAACTGGGGTATCTTAAAAACAGGTTTCCTAAAACACCGGTTATTGCACTAACTGCTACGGCAGATAAAGCAACACGCCAAGATATTTGTGATCAGTTAAACATTTCAAATGCCAAACGATATCTTGCTTCCTTTGATCGTAAAAACCTTAGCTTAGAAGTACGACCAGGAAATAAGAGAATTGAGCAAATCATTGATTTCCTCAAAGATAAACCTAATGATAGTGGAATTATCTACTGCTTAAGTAGAAAAACTACAGAAATGCTATCTGAAAAATTGCAAAACCAGGGGTTTAATGCACAAGCATATCATGCAGGAGTCGATCATCAAAAACGATCTTCTGTTCAGGAAGGTTTTATTAATGATACCGTTCAGATAGTTTGTGCTACAATTGCTTTTGGAATGGGTATCGACAAATCAAATGTACGCTGGGTAATTCATTACAATTTGCCAAAAAATATTGAAGGGTATTATCAAGAAATTGGCCGTGCTGGTCGAGATAGTTTACCGTCCTTTACGCTACTCTTTCATAGTTATGCAGATGTAGTACAATTACAAAAGTTTGCTAACATGTCTGGCAACCAGGAAGTACAATTAGCAAAACTAGATCGTATGAAGCAATACGCTGATTCTCTGAGTTGCCGACGCAAAATTTTACTTAGCTATTTTGGAGAATTAATCGAAGAAGATTGTGGGAATTGCGATGTATGTAAGAACCCCCCAACTTTTATCGACGGGACTATTATTGCCCAAAAAGCATTATCTACAGTAACCCGAACCAAAGAACAAGAACCTATTGGTACTGTGATTGATATATTACGAGGTGCACAAAATACAGCTGTATATGATAAAGAATATCAAAACATAAAAACATATGGTATTGGTAGTGATATGCCATGGAGAGATTGGCAACAATATATCATACAATTAATCAATCAAGGATATCTGGAGATTGCTTTTCATCAAAACAATAAATTAAAACTCACTACGCTTTCGCGAAAAGTGCTATTTGAAGGAGAAAAAGTGAGCCTTGCACATTTACAAGAGTTTGAAAAAGCAAAACAAGCTGCTGCTATAAATCAAGTGGATCAGGGAGCAGCACCTAATCTATTTGAGAAACTACGTCAACTACGATTAGAATTAGCTAAAGAAGCCGGGATTCCTGCCTATCAGATTTTTAGTGATGCAACCCTTAAAGAAATGGAGAAATTTCGTCCAATAAGTGATGAAGAATTTATGCAGATTAATGGAGTTGGACGACAAAAAATGCAAAACTACGGATACCAGTTCATTAAAGCTATTATTGATTTTTCGGCAGAAAAAACAAAAAAGAAAAAAAAGAAAAGTACTAAAAAAGGGAATACTCATTTAGAAACTTTAACCTTATACCAACAAGGGCTCTCTATAGAAGAAATAGCACTCCAACGTCAACTGGCACAATCCACCATCTTCTCGCATATTATGAAACTATACGAAAATGGCGAAAGTATTGATTTAAAACATTTTGTAAGTAAAGAAGATCTTAATACTGTAAAAAACGCTAAAAAAGAATTGGACAATCCTGAAACCTTAAAACCATATTTTGAGCATTTTGAAGGAGCTATAGATTACAACACTATAAAATTGGTGTTAACAATTTTAGAAGAAAAAAGTTCAGAATCTTAGTCTTCTTCCATAGATCTAATAGCATTATGAAATAAATCTGCTAATCGTATTTCTAAATAATGAATTACTTCTTTTTGTGAAGATTTATTTTTATACATCTCGAATGTCTCTGCAATATTACGATCTTTCAATATCTTAAAATCATCAGTAGAGTTTTGAAAATCTTCTAACTTTAAGTTCCAATCCAAGAGCGTTTTTAATAGTTCTTTATGAGATATATATTTTTTTTCTAAAACTGCTAACTTTTCTACATCCACAGAATCTTTAACGGTGCTGCTATTTATTTTCCCATATACAGTATTGTATTCTTCTTCTATCGAACGGTCAAGCTGTTTTGCTTCTATCACTAATTTTAAATACGCATCGTACAATCTTTCATTATAAAACTCTATAAATTTTAAATGATTGTCAATTTGTACAAGATAATCAATAGCTAAATCCTTATACATTTTACCGCCTCCATGTTCTCTACTTATCAGCTTTTCTTTTAATATTTCTAGTGTTCCTTCCTGTTGTTGTATCAACCTGTCAAAACCTTCTCTTTTTGGTAGTGTTACTATTTGATTAGTAACTTCTTTTGGTAATCCAATAAAATGATACCTCCTATATTTAATTTCTATAGAATCGCTTTCTTTTTCTATTTCTCTTTTTACTTCCTTCCTTATCTTTTTATTTTTTTCCTTTGGCTTTTTCTCAGGGGATTCTTCTTTCTTTACTGGTATAGAATCCTCTTTTTTTGAGATGCATGGTTTTATCTTGACTTTATGTACCCCTGTAATTATATAATCATCATTGAGTATGTATCTTAAAAACTTATGGTCATTTGATTTCTCTGCATAATTATTAGTCAGCCGAACGCCTCGAACATATTTGTCGTCTAACAATCTATCATCATTACTACAGGATAAGAAAATAGTAAAGACTAAAATTAGTATGTAAAAGCCCCTTTTCAAAAGTATTGAGTTTGTGTTATTACTTTTTATAGTCTATCTTATAATAATTACAAAAATTAAAACTTCGTAATGTATCATAATTAAGACCTATGAAACGTTAAATTAAAATATTAACACTAGAGAGTGACCTCTATTAACAAGGTTTTGGAGCGTTAATAAAAACTTAATTTTTTAAGAATCAACCCTATAGTAACTGGAATTTAATAAATTAATTGTGCTTTACTATCCAAAAATTGCAAACCACAATTTTTATCATGTTTTTGAAAGCCTAAAAACAAAAGTAATTCGACTAATCGTAGTAAGGAGAAATGATGACTTCAAATTTTTCGTGCCCCGAACTATAATCAAACCCTGTATGTAGTTTATGTGCAGGAACACTTGAGGGATAAAATGTAATCGGTTCTATACAAATCATATTTGTCACTTCACTCCATAGCATTATATGCCTAAAACCATTTGTTTTCAAATTAACAGCAAGACTCCCATTGTTTGTGAGCGTTATTTCTTTACAGTCTTCTAATAAGAATGCAGATGCTCCTGCTTCTAAAATAGTATTCAAAGAAATATTCTGACCTGTAGTTTTCACTATGACATTCTTGCTATAAATTTTAAATGCCGGATGAAAACCTAGCATTAATGGCATATTCTTTTCTGATTTTATCTCAAAGGTGATTTTTAAAGCCTCATTTGATAATTCAAAAGTTTTTATAAACTCAAAATCATATGGCCAATTAAGCCATTGTTGCGAAGATTTATTAGGATATTTATGATTAGGCAATTGAGTATTCGCTACGTATTTTTTATAAAAACAAGCACTACTCTTCTCAATCGCTATAGGAAGATAGTCCATAACCCTTAAAATCCCATGCTGATCTAGTTTTGCTTCTCCTTTTGGGGTTTGCACAGAAAACTGGTTTTCTTTGGTTGAGCCAATCGTAGGAAACATTTCAATTTCTGTGTTCCCCCACCCTAAATTTCCTTTTTGGTGCATTAGCTCTATATCATCTACCTGATAACTTATTAATTCACCTTTATCAATAGTAACCATACTCTTTTTATCGGTACTATATAATCTTGTCTTATCCGGCATATACTAGTAGGCTTTTATTTTTTTTCTAAAATATTTTTTATCACTATCAGAAACCAAAGTGTCCCTAAGTGCTTTTTTAGCAAGCTCTAGATGAGTATTTTCATCATAATGAAATAGTAATGTATTTAATTCGGAAATGGATATTCCATTATCATTTTCTTTTATTAGTTGTAATTCATCACCAACAGAAACAGGTCCTGGATCGATTATCCTTACATATACTCCAGAAAATAACGAATCTATCATCTGCCTTAATATAGCATGATTACCAAAACGAATACCTAGTTTGTAGCAAGGTTGTCTAGGGCGAGAAACCTGTATTGTAGCTCCTCCAAGTTTATAAACAGATCCAATTTTTATGTTTTCTTCATCAAATCCTTCTATCGTAATATTCTCACCAAACATTCCATAATCCCATTCTAAATCAGGATATTTTGTTTTCCAATAGGGATAATGATCTGCCGAATATAAATAACAAGCTTTATCAACTCCGCCATGATATTTTCTATCTACTACATGATCATTTCGAACATCTTCTTTCTCTAAATATATAGGGTTTTCAACCGGAAGTTTATAGATCCCAGTTTTTTCTTCTCTTCCTTTCCAAAATATAATACGAGGAGTTGCAATATTAGTAGATAAGACTTTCATGGTTTATGTTTTGAATTCGACTGAGTTTAAAATTAATCCAGAACCGGGAACTATATGTTCTAATACAATTTCATCAGCTTCAGGATCAAGGGTTTGTTTGATAAAATTAAGATTTATTTTTCCTTTTCCTAAATCCAATAATGCTCCCATCATTAAGCGAATTTGGTTTCTTTTAAACCCTTCACCTTTTACGCGTAAAAGATAGCTTTCTTTTGGGAAAAAACTAGCAGTATACACTTCATTTTTTTTAATTTCACAATGGGTTATTTCGCCTTCCAAAATTGTATTTTCTGAAGGTCTGTGGCAATATGATCTAAAATTATGTTTTCCTACAAATAGTGTAGCTGCTTCTTGCATTAAGCTTATATTAAGTTCTTCTGTAATGTTGTACATAAACGGAGCACAAAAAGGATGAAATTTCTCTCCGAAGGAGAATAAATACAAATATTCTTTACTCTTCGGAGATTGAATAATATTAAACTGCTCATTAGTTTCTTCAATGCCCAAAGCCCTTATATCCTGAGGTAGGTTTTGATTAAATAAAGGATAAAAAACTTCAATATCCAGAGGCTGATGGTCTACAAATAATTCAATATAGGTTTGATTAACCGATACTTTAGCATCTGTTCTTCCTGTTGCCAGAACTTTAAAATCTTTATGCTCCAGAACATAAGCGATTGTTCGTTCTACCATTCGCTGAAGAGTATTTACTGTAGGTTGTTTCTGCCAACCATGATATCTAAAACCAAGGTATTGTAACTGAATGATATAATAGAAACGTTTGCGGAACATTGAGTATTGTATTAAAAGGTGCCCGAATATAGATAAATTATGTATTTCAACGATAATTGATCAATTTTTAATCCTAAAATTATGTGAACACCATTCTATTATTTGTTATATTTGGGTAAAGCTAATTAATAATTTAAAATCAACTTAGTTATGGTGAAGTCGAAATATCAAAGTGTTCTGGATTTAGGACAAGAATTAAATATCCAGGACGGTGGTGTATCTGAAGAAAATGGAACTCTTAAGATAAAAGGTACTGCAAACACGCAGTATGAAAAAAATCAACTTTGGGATAAAATAAAAGAAATAGGTGGAAGTTCTCCTTCTGATATTATGGCGGATATCAAAGTTGCTGATACTTCTGTATATCATAGACATACAGTAAAAAGTGGTGAATCATTAAGCAAAATTGCAAAGCACTATTATGGTGATGCAATGAAATACAAGGCTATTTTTGAAGCAAATACAAATATTCTTAAAAACCCAGATGTTATTCATCCAGATCAGGAACTTGTTATTCCTAATTTATAATATTATATAAATAAAAAAAAGATCACTATAAATTAGTGGTCTTTTTTTTTACTCCAATTCTTTAAAATCTACTTCTTTTTAAAAATTCTCCTTTCTTAATAAGAAACTTTTCTAAGTTTTACAAATCAAAAATGGTATACAAAATTGCACATGCTATAAAAACCTTCGTTAAAACCGTTATAGAATTACGTAAAAACCATAAATAATAACAAAATGATAACAAATTCTCAAAAATTTAGCAAAAATTTAGCAAAAATTGAATAATATTTTTAATTTCGTTGCTTAACTCAAACTCAACTTATATGAAAACGCGATTATTTTTATTCGTGAGCTTATTCATTGTAGGCCACGTATTCGCACAAGGTAATAACCCTTGGCAAAGAACTAGTTCTGCAAAAAGTCTTACTATTATAAAGACAAAGGCAGATTTACCATCAAACACTCTTTTTGATCTTAATATTGAAGTTCTGAAAAAAGCACTTCAGAATTCTCAATTACGAGGGAAATCATCAAATGGTTCTACTGTTATTATGCAGTTTCCAAATGAACAAGGTAATATGGAATCTTATAGTATAGTAGAGGCTCCTGTAATGCATCCTGATCTTGCAGCCAAATATCCTGAGATTAAATCGTATGCTGGTCAGGGAATCGATGATCCAACAGCTACAATCAGATTTAGTATTGCTCCTTCTGGACTACAAAGCATGCGCCTATCTGGTAATTCTAAAGCTGTATTTATAGAGCCATATACAACAAGCGGTTCTGTATATACTATTTACTCCAGAGATCAAAGAACCGGTACTATTGACAGATTAAACTGTTCTGTTGATGAGAATACGCCTGACTTTTCTAATAAGAGTGGGATCAATCAAAAAAATGCTGATGACGGTGTTTTAAGAACTTTTAAATTAGCGGTTTCGACTACTGGCGAATATACTCAATTTCATGGAGGTACTAAGGCAGGAGCAATGGCTGCTATCAATGCTACTATGACTCGTGTAAATGGAATTTATGAAACCGATTTTGGGGTTACAATGGTACTTATTGCCAACAATGATGCTGTTGTTTACACAAATGCAAATACTGATCCATATACAGGAAGTTATAACAGTCAGTTACAATCTACACTTACTAGCGTTATAGGTGAGGCAAATTATGATATTGGTCATGTATTTGTTCTTGCTACAAAAAATGGTAATGCAGGATGTATCGGCTGTGTATGTAAAAATGGACAAAAAGGGAGTGGTTTTTCTTCTAGAAATACACCTCAAGGAGATATTTATGATGTTGATTATGTAGCACATGAAATGGGACATCAATTCGGTGGAAATCATACCTTTACTTTTACTAGTGATGCAAGCAGCAGTATTCAGGTAGAACCAGGAAGTGGTACGACCATTATGGGATATGCAGGGATTACAGATCGACCTAATACTCCACCAGACCAACAAACTGATGTACAACAGAATAGTGATCCTTATTTTCATGCTGTAACTATTCAGCAAATTACTAACTATGTAAAATCAACAACTTGTCAGACAAATACAAATACTGGTAATGCTATACCTACTGCAAATGCAGGAGCTGATTATACAGTTCCAAAAGGAACTGCATTTGTATTAACCGGTCAAGGAACTGATGCTAATAGTAGTGATGCGCTTACCTATTGTTGGGAACAAATTGATGGTCGTGTAGGGACATTTCCTGGTCCGACTGTAACTTCTGGTGTAGCTTTCAGATCATACACTCCTACAGCATCCAATCAAAGGTATTTTCCAAGATTACAAACGATCAAAACTGGTGCTACTTCATGGAAATGGGAAGCTGTACCAGATGTAACGAGAGCCTTAAACTTCAGATTAACAGTAAGAGATAATAAAGCTGGTGGTGGAGCAAATAATAGTGATAACATGAAGGTTAATGTCACTGCTTCTGCAGGACCTTTTGTTGTTAATGTTCCTAATACTAATGTTAGCTGGTCTGCTGGTTCTACACAAACCGTAACCTGGAATGTTGCTGGTACGACAGGAAATGGAATTAATGCTGCTAATGTCGATATCTTATTATCTACAGATGGAGGAGATACATATCCAACTGTTATTGCTACAGCAGTACCAAACGATGGTTCTCATAGCATAACAGTACCTAATTCTCAAGGAACGCAAAACAGAATCATGGTAAAAGGATCAGGAAACATATTCTTTGATATTTCTAATGCCAACTTTGAAATCACCGGAGGAACAGGTGGAGATACAGAAGCCCCTTCAACTCCTGCAAGTTTGACTGCGTCTAATCCTACACAAACTACTATTGATCTATCCTGGAACGCTTCTACAGATAATGTTGGAGTAAGTGGATATGATGTTTATCAAGGTAGTACAGTTATAGGAACAGCTACAACTACAACTTATCAAGCTACTGGATTATCGGCAAATACATCATATTCTTTTAGAGTAAAGGCTAAAGACGCAGCAGGAAATCAATCTGGTTTTAGTACTACTGCAACAGCAACTACTACCGATGGTGGTACTCCAATAAATTACTGTGCATCTAATGGTAATGATACTTCTTATGAATATATTGGTAAAGTGGTTCTAGGAACTATCAATAAAACTTCTAATGCAGGAACTAATGGGTACAGTAATTTTACGGCTGAGTCTACCAACTTGGCTAAAGGAAATTCTAATACCATAACCATTACTCCAACATTTCCTAGAACAGCAGCATATGATGAAGGATATTCAGTTTGGATTGATTACAATCAGGATGGTGATTTTACTGATGCCGGAGAACAAGTATGGACTAAAGCGCCTTCTAACACAACTCCCGTAAGTGGTAGCTTTACTGTACCTGCAAGTGCAACAGATGGAACTACAAGAATGAGAGTTTCTATGAAATATGATGCCGTTCCAACTTCATGTGAATCTTTCTCTTATGGAGAAGTAGAAGATTATACTGTCGTTATAGGTGGGTCCGGTAGTAGAAATAACACTTCATTAGCGTTAACAACTTCGTCTACAAGTAGTCTTAATAATAAAATAAATGACTTTACAATTTATCCAAATCCTGCACATAGCTTTATCATGATCCATATGAAAAATGCTAACAACTCAGATTATAAAATTGTTAACCAAATTGGTCAAACGATAAAAAAAGGTAAAGTTTCTGAACGTAAAATAGAGTTAAATAATTTGACTTCTGGATTGTACTTTATTTCTGTAACATCAGGTGCCAAAACTGAAACAAAAAAGTTTATCCTAAACTAAAAAGAAGTAAAACAAAATAAGTTATATACAATCAGGCTGTCTAGAAAGGCAGCCTGATTTATGTACTAATTTTCAACAACTTAACTTCATTTTACTTTTTTCCCTTGTCAAATACCTCAAAATTATGCATTTCGTCGAAAAAGTGACGATCTAAGCACTGTAAATTCTTGTTTTTTTACGGTTTTACCGTACTTTTGCATTCCGAATCTATAGAATATTTATATGAAAAAATTACTACTTTTAGTTTTCTTATTTATCACAGCACAAAATTATGCACAATCTTTATCCAAAACAAGGATTATATATGAGCATAAAGATCAAATAGTTATGAATAATGGGAAACAATATAAAATCCTGGACAATAAACCATTTTATTCAGTTTCTGACACTACGATAAAAAAATATAAACAATATGCCAATCACCACCTTTTACGATTAAATCGTGTTCTTATTCTTAGTAACAATGAGGAGTATATAGAATTAATAGAATGGGTAAAAGAAGGTATGAAATTATATGAATCTCGAGAGCTTGTAGATTTTAATCTAAAAGAGAATAATATCTCAGATTCTCTTGTTGCACCCAAAAATTAAGTAGCCGTAGTAACAGAAGTTTTAGCAAGTTGTAAAATTTGTTCAAATTGCTCTTTTAAAGTAAGGTTAGAATTATCAATCTTGATAGCATCTTCTGCTTTCCTAAGTGGTGAATCTTTTCTTGTACTATCTATGTGATCTCTATTAACAACATTTTTTAAAACATCTTCATAGGTAACATCTTCTCCCCTTTCTCTAAGTTCCAGAAATCTACGTTCTGCACGATCTTTGGCCGTTGCAGTCATAAATAGTTTAAGTTCTGCATATGGAAAAACAACGGTTCCTATATCTCTTCCATCCATAACAATCCCCTTATCTATCCCCATTTTTTGTTGTTGTTCGACTAATTTTTTACGAACACTCGAAATAGCAGCAATTTTACTTACATACCTAGAAACTGTAAGCGTTCTGATTTCTCTTTCTACATTTTCCCCATTAAGTAGGATTTCTGCCAAACCAGTTTTAGGATTTATCTTAAATCTAAGATCTATTGCCGAAAGATCTTTTTCTAGTTCTTCATGATCAAAATGAAGCTCATCAATAATTTTTTTTCTCATAGCATATAAAGAAACTGCTCGATACATTGCTCCTGTATCTACATAAATATATCCTAATGCTTTGGCCAATTGTTTTGCGACAGTACTTTTTCCTGTAGAAGAATGTCCATCTATAGCTATTATTATCTTATTGTCTTCCAATTTGTGAGAAATGCTATTTGTATTAAAACCAAAAATAAACCAAACTATTTGGAAAATACATAATATATAAAAAAAAGTTATTATCAAAGAAATAATTATACGAAATGGCATTTTATAAATTACGTATCAAAATATAGAAATTAATGTGCTATAACAAAGGCTTGCAATCATTTGATAATATATGAAATGGTGTAAAACTTATTTATAAACACAATAATTACGCTTTATCGAAGTTATTTACCTTTAAACCTTAACTGTATGAACGTAAGTTACTTTATTACACCTTAAATCAACACACATTAACCTAAGTATACACAAATCATGGGCTTTTTTGATTTTTTAAACGAAAAAATAGCAATAGATCTTGGCACCTCAAATACGCTTATTACCTATAAAGGAAAAATAGCAGTAAACAATCCCTCTATCATATCAATCCATCAAATTACCGGAAAAATTATTGCAGTAGGTAAAGAAGCAGGTATGATGCGTGGCAAAATTAACAAGAATATAAAAACAATATCTCCATTTAATAATGGTGTTATTTCTAATTTTGATGCAGCAGAGAAAATGTTAAAGACATTTATCAAAAAGTTATCCGTTTTTAATACTTCAGCTTTTGCAACTTCTTACAATATGATTATTGCTATCCCTTGCGGAAGTACCGAAGTTGAAATGCGAGCGGTACAAGAATCTGCAAAACGACTCAATGCAAAAAATATATTTCTAATACCAGAACCTATAGCCGCCGCAATAGGTGGCGGGATAGATGTTCTAGAACCTAAAGGAAATATGGTTGTAGATATAGGCGGAGGAACTACAGAAATTGCTGTGATCTCTTTGGGGAGAATAATTAGTGGCCAATCTGTAAAAATTGCCGGAAATGTTTTTAATGAGGATATCATTCAATATGTACGAGAATCTCGAAATCTACATATAGGAGAGTCTATGGCAGAGAAAATAAAAATAAAAATTGGTTCTGCAATCGATACCTTAGCATCACCTCCAGAAAAAATGATGGTAGAAGGAAGAGATATTCTTACAGGAAAACCTAAACAAATACAATTATCACATAAAGAGATTAAAAAAAGTTTGGATAAGTCTATTATACAAATAGAAAATGCAATTATGGAGACGCTTTCTGAAATTCCTCCAGAAATCTCTGCTGATATCTATAATTCTGGTATTTATTTAACAGGTGGTGGATCAATGCTAAGAGGGCTTGATGGTCGATTATCTATAGCTACAGAACTTCCTGTACACCTAGGAGATCAACCCCTAGAAACTGTTGTAAAAGGAAGCGACATTGTTTTAAAAAACCTTGAATTATATAAAGATGTCTTGATTAAAAAGAGAAGGCAATAAAAACATAAAAAACAAAAAGCAGCGTTTTTAAACGCTGCTTTTTGTTTTTATAATCGTGTTAAACTATATTCTTATAATTTCTTTGCATTTTTAACCTTGGTATTGGTAATTGCAAATTTTAATACATCTTCCATTTCTTTAACATAATGAAATTTAAGCCCTTTCAAATATTCAGGTTTAATTTCATTAATATCTCTCCTGTTATCTTCACAAAGTAATATCTCTTTTATATGTGCTCTTTTTGCAGCAAGGATTTTTTCTTTAATTCCACCAACAGGTAATACTTTTCCCCGTAATGTAATCTCTCCTGTCATAGCAAGGCTTTTCTTAACCTTACGTTGTGTAAATAAAGAAACCAAAGAAGTTAGCATTGTAACTCCTGCGCTAGGGCCATCTTTTGGCGTAGCTCCTTCGGGTACGTGTATATGCACATTATATGCTTCAAAAATATCTGGATTGATCCCTAATTCTGCAGCATTGGCCTTAATATATTCCATAGCAATGGTAGCAGACTCTTTCATCACCTTTCCTAAGTTTCCGGTAATGCTCAAGTTTCCTTTTCCTTTAGAGAGAATAGACTCTATAAATAGAATATCTCCACCTACACTTGTCCATGCAAGCCCTGTTACTACGCCAGCTACATCATTATTTTCATACTTATCACGTTCTAATTTTGGTGCTCCAAGAACTTCAATAATATCTTCATTGCTAATTTTCACATTATACTCCTCCTCCATTGCTATATTCTTTGCCGCATAACGCACCATTTTAGCAATTTGTTTTTCTAAGCCTCGTACTCCAGATTCTCTGGTATATCCTTCAACTATTTTTTCTAGTTGTACCTTTCCCATTTTAATATGGGACTTATTCAATCCGTGTTCTTCTAACTGTTTTGGCAACAAATGTTGTTTGGCAATCTCAATTTTTTCTTCAATTGTGTACCCAGTTACATTAATGATCTCCATACGATCTCTAAGTGCGGGCTGAATTGTTCCCAGACTGTTAGAAGTAGCTACAAACATTACTTTAGAGAGATCAAATCCCATTTCAAGGAAATTATCGTGAAATTCAGAATTCTGCTCAGGATCTAAAACTTCTAATAAAGCAGATGATGGATCGCCCTGATTACCGACTGATAATTTATCTATTTCGTCCAACACAAATACAGGATTACTGGTTCCTGCTTTTTTAAGGCTTTGGATAATTCTACCCGGCATTGCTCCTATATACGTTTTTCGATGTCCTCTTATTTCTGCTTCATCACGCAATCCTCCCAATGATATTCTTACATATTCTCTTCCCAGAGCTTCTGCTATAGATTTTCCTAATGAAGTTTTACCTACCCCAGGAGGGCCATATAGACATAGTATCGGGGATTTCATATCATTACGCAGTTTTAATACTGCAAGGTATTCTATAATTCGACGTTTTACTTCGTCTAAACCATAATGATCTCTATCCAAAATCTTCATAGCTCGTTTTAGGTCAAACTTATCTGTACTAAACTCATTCCAAGGTAAATCCAGAAACAGGTCTAAATAATTACGTTGTATAGAATACTCAGCTACCTGTGGATTCATACGTTGCATTTTGGACAGCTCTTTATCAAAATGTTCTTTTACATTTTCGTCCCACTTCTTGTCCTTACTACGTAAACGCATTTCTTCAATTTCATCTTCATGTGAGACACCTCCAAGTTCTTCTTGTATGGTTTTCATCTGTTGATGTAAGAAATACTCCCGCTGTTGCTGGCTCATATCATGCTGAACCTTACTCTGAATGTCATTTTTAAGTTCCAGTTTCTGAAACTCTACATTCATATATTTTAAAGTAGCTAATGCTCTTTTCTTAAGGTCATTGATCTCCAGTAATTTTTGTTTTTCCTCTACAGGAAGGTTTAAATTAGAAGATACAAAATTGATAAGAAAAGAATTACTTTCTATATTTTTAATAGCAAACGAGGCTTCAGAAGGTATCGTTGGACTTTCTTTTATGATTTCTAAAGCCAAATCTTTGATCGAATCAATTATAGCACTAAATTCTTTATTCTCTTTTGCTGGTCTTGCCTCAGGAACTTCTTTAACTTTAGCTTTAATATAGGGTTCCTCTTCTACAACCTCATCTATATGAAATCGTTTTTTTCCTTGTAGTATTACAGTAGTATTACCGTCAGGCATTTTTAAAACTCTTAGAATACGAGCTACTACACCTACTCTATTAATATCTTTTAAAGATGGGTTTTCTATATCCTCTTCTTTCTGAGAAACTACACCTATTGTTTTATTACCATTATTAGCTTCATTAAGAAGTTTAATCGATTTATCTCTTCCTGCAGTAATAGGAATAACAACTCCAGGAAATAACACCGTATTTCTCAAAGGTAATATTGGTAATATTTCTGGTAATTCTTCTTTATCTATTTCTTCTTCATCTTCTGGTGTCATTAAAGGAATTAATTCTGCATCTTCATCTATCCCCTGAAATGACAAACTGTCAAGTGTCGTAAATTTGGTTTTAGCCATAAGTATATATCAAAGTCATTTTGTCATCACAACAAAACAACATTTTTTTTTAGAATTTAATGAAACTGATTAAAAACCTTATAAAGGCCATTAAAACAAGGCCTTTAGTATAGATTCACTATTTACATTTCAATTGTTATGCCACAAGTTTTTAAAAAAAAATAAAAAAACTGTAACAAAGCATTGCAATATATATCTTTATGTTAAAGTAAATTATTTTTTTTGTCACTAACCCAACTAAATACAGAGCAACTAATTGCGAAATGTCGCGAGCGAGATCAAAATGCGCAGCTCGAAACATACAATCGTTATTATAAGGCAATGTACAATACAGCATTGAGAATCATAAAGGACACAGCAGAAGCTGAAGATATTATGCAAGAAGCCTTTTTAACAGCTTTTACAAAACTATCAATGCTAGAAGACAATAATATGTTTGGGGCTTGGTTAAAAAGGATAGTAATTAATGCCAGTTTAACCGCATCACGTAAAAAAGATATTCATCGTGAAGTAGCCCTAGAAACTGTTGAGTATGCTCTTACAGATAGCAACGGAATTGTGGAAGAAGATCTGACTTCTGTAAAAGTAAATACAGTATTAAATACACTAACTCAACTTAAAGACAGCTATAGTACTGCATTATCATTATACCTTATAGAAGGTTACGATTATGAAGAAATCTGTCAAATCATGAATATATCATATTCTAATTGTCGTACGCTTATTTCGCGCGCAAAAGAAAGCTTACGAAAAAAATTACAATTTGTATGAATACCGATAAAATAGAAAAGTTATTTAAACGTATGCAAAATCAATTAGACATACATGACCCTTCTGCTAATCACCAAATGCGGTTTTTAGAAAAGTTGCAGCAACAAAACAAAGTTGTGCAGTTGCAGCCTAAAAAGGTGAATTGGTATAAACCTCTTGCAATAGCCGCTTCGATTGCTATAGTATTTGGGATGGCAGCAATGACTTTTATGTTTAATCCAACAGAAGAAGTAGATCTGGCAAATGTTTCTCCTAAAATGAAGGAAACTCAAAGCTTTTTTACCTCTGCTATTCAATTGCAACTCGAAGAAATCGATAAAGTTTCTTCTACAGAAACCAAAGAATTGGTTTTGGACGCTATGAATCAGTTAGAAAAGTTAGAGTCTGATTATGAAACACTTAAAAAAGATCTTTTTCATAGTGGAAACGATAAACGTGTAATTAGTGCTATGATTAAGAACTTTCAGAAACGTGCAAATTTATTAGACGAGGTACTTCAAAAAATTAACAGCATTAACGAATTTAAAATATCAGAAAATGAAAACTTTATACTATAATATAATCCTCTTATTCATGATTCCTGCCCTGGCATTAGCCAATAATGGAGATCTGAAAGGAAAACACACCAAAGAAAAGACATTAAAAAAGGACTTCTCGGTTAACGCTGATGCCTTATTAAAAATCAGTAATGATTATGGTAATCTGGACATTACTTCCTGGAATGAAAATCGAATCGTCATGGTAATTACGATTAAAGTAAGTGGTGATAGTGAAGAAAAAGTGATCAAAAAACTCGAATCTATCAACGTAGAGTTTGATTCTTCTTCTCAGATGGTTAGTGCTAAAACGACTTTTAATAAAAATGATAGCTCCTGGTGGGATAAATGGACTAGCGGATGGAATAACAATATGAATATGAAAATCAATTATACTGTAAAAGTTCCTATAACCAATAGTGTAGATTTTAATAACGATTACGGAAGCATCACTCTGGATAAAATAAAAGGTAGCGCTAAAATCAACTGTGATTATGGTCAAATTATTATCGGAGAGTTATTAGGCGATAACAATTACATCAATATAGATTATACCAACAACAGTACTATTTCTTATATGAAAAATGGAAAAATCAACGCAGACTATTCTGATTTTGAAGTTGGCAAAGGTGATAGAATCGATCTAAATGCAGATTATACACAATCAAAGTTTAAATCTATAAAAAACTTGAACTACAACTGCGATTATGGTGGGATTCGAATAGAAAATGGCGGTAAAATAATAGGAGTTTCAGATTACGTTAACACAAAAATTGGAAGCATTTCTGAAGAACTAAATATTAATTCTGATTATGGATCTATCGAAGTGCGTTCATTACAACCAACCTTCAAAAATGTAACAATCAAAACAGATTATACCAGTGTTAATATTGGATATGAAGATGGATGCACCTTTGATTTTGCAATTAAGACTTCATATGGAGGTATTAAACTAGACGAAAGTATAAATGTACAAAAGAAATACGCTAAGGATTCTAAAAAGGATTATCAAGGATATAACGGCCAAGCTAATAGTGGAAAAGCAATTAATATTACCTCTAGCTATGGTGGAATCAAATTAAGAAAAAACTAATTATACAAAATACTAATACATCAACAAAATGAGAACAGCAGCATTTATTATAGGGCTTACATTGTGTGGTATAACTTCTTTGCAAGCACAATGGTGGGGAAATGGAAAAAAAATCAGTGGTAATGGCAATTCTGTTACCAAAAATAGAACAACATCAGACTATGATCAAATAAAAGTAAAGGGAAGTCTGGATGTATCCTTAATATCAGGTACAGAAGGCAAGATCACAATCAAGGGAGAAAGTAATCTTGTTGATTATATTATAACCGAAGTCGAAGGAGATGCCTTAAGAGTTTATGTAAAAAAAGGGTATTACCTAAAACCTTCTATAGGAAAAAAACTAATTATTACCGTTCCTTTTAAAGATCTAACTCAAGTAACACTATCAGGATCAGGCGATATACATAGCTCTGATCCAATTAAAGCCTCTGATTTTAAAACTAGAGTATCTGGATCTGGTGATGTTAAACTTGTTGTAGATGCAAAAAACATATGGGGGCAAGTATCTGGTTCTGGTGATCTGGCATTAAAAGGAAGTACAGACAGTTTTAACGGAAATGTATCTGGATCTGGTGATCTTTCTGCATATGAGTTAAATGCAAAGAATGTAACAGCCACCGTATCTGGATCTGGGGATATCGAAGTAACGGCTAGTACCTTTTTAAAGGCTCGTGTATCCGGATCTGGTGATATATTCTATAAAGGAGACCCTCAAAAAGAAGATAAAAAGGTATCTGGATCAGGAGATATTACAAAAAGATAGCATTAAAATAACTATTCATAAATTAAACTGTTTAGGAATCTCTAATCCTAAACAGTTTTTTTATGTATAATAAATCTCTATTTTTGCATTTTACTTGCTGTAAAGCACTAATAGTGTTATTATAATAGGTATATTTTACGTTCACCCCAAAACAAAAATCAAATTGCGGTTCTTATCAAAAAAAGACGTTCCTTTTAAAGAAATTGTACCCGATGGCTACATTGATATTCATTCACATTTGCTTCCGGGTATCGATGATGGAGTAAAAACAATTTATCAATCAGGTTATATTCTGGAACAATTTGAAAATTTTGGATTTAAAAAAGTAATTACTACTCCTCATATAATGCAGGACATATGGCCAAATTCTTCGCAAACAATAACTAGTAATTTAAAAAAACTTAAAGATGTTCTCGTTCCTCTTGGGATAACAAAAATAGAACTACAAGCAAGTGCAGAATACATGATGGACGATTTGTTTTATGAACGTATAAAAAACAATGACATTTTACTATTACACAAAAATTATATCTTGGTCGAAATGTCGACTTTTGCCCCTCCTATTAATCTAAACGAAATCTTATTCGAAATTAAATTGGCAGGATACATTCCTATTTTGGCACATCCAGAACGGTATTCTTTTTATCATGATGATCTAAAAAAATATGACGAATTAAAAGAATCCGGGTTCTTATTTCAACTTAACTTATTATCGATGTCAGGATATTATGGTGAGCAAATAAAATCCTTTGCCAAAAAACTGATAGACCTAGGTTATATTGATTTTACGGGTACTGATGTACACAACTATCATCAATTGGAAGTTCTGGAAAAAGGGTTTGATTATAAAGCTTCTAAAAAAATTACTTCTTTAATGAAAAACAATATTGAGTTTTCTTAATTCTTTTTACCATAACCATATCCATAGTTATAATCAGCCTTATTACCTGCAGCATTAAGTAAAACTGCAATATTTGGTAAACGTTTTTCTCTATAGAAATTCTCAGGAACCTGTAACACTCTTTTATCAGAGTAATTTTCTCTTACGATATAAATACTTAAATCTGCATGTTTTGCTATTAAAAGTGTATCGGTGACAAGACTCACAGGAGCAGTATCTACAATAATATAATCATAGTGTTCTTCGAGGTATTTAAATATTACATCTACTCTATCCTGCATTAGAAGTTCTGCAGGGTTAGGTGGTATTGCTCCAGAGGGTATAATATCAAATGGGTCTTCTGCTTTATCTTTATATATAATATCTTCTGGAGTTAACTCGCTATTCATTATAAAATTAGTAAGTCCTTTAGAATCTTTTCCATTAGGCAAGTCAAAAAACTTATGAAGTTTAGGGTCTCTTAAATCTGTACCCAAAAAAGCTACTTTCTTTCCTGAAATAGCTAAAGTTTTGGCCAAATTTGAAGAAATTAAAGTCTTTCCCTCTCCAGAAATAGTAGAAGTAACAAAAATAATCTTCCCTTTCGTTTTATTAATTCCTGCCATTAAGAAGTCAAGATTAGTTCTTAAAATCCTAAATGCTTCTGCTATTCCCGATCTATCATTTTGTGAAATCATAATTCTATTTTTAGATTTCACTTTTGGTATAGATCCAATAATTGGCATAGAAAGTACTTTTTCCAGATCCTCTCTTGAACTTACTTTTACATTCAACAGATCTGAAGTATATATAATAAGAAAAGGCAATATCAAACCAAAGAAAAGAGCTCCTGCATATATTGTTTTCCTATTTGGGGATACTGGATATGATCCCAATGTAGAAGCTTTATCTATTACTCTGGCATTAGAAAGAGTGATATGACTTTTTATTTCTGCTTCTTCTCTTTTTTGAAGTAGATAAAGGTATAGTTGTTCTTTTATAGTTTGCTCACGCTCAATAGCTCTAATATCTTTCTGTCGTGTTGGTGCGCTATATATTTGACCTCCAAAATATTGATTTTGCGTATTTAAGCTTCGTAATTGTCCCTTAATTGAGTTTTTCAGACTATTTAAACTCCCTGTCAGAACCTGTCTTAAACCACCAATCTGCTGATCTATATTTACAACAACAGGGTTCTTTACACTCGAAGTTTTTAATAAACGTTGTCTTTGAAGAATCAATCCATTATATCTTGATATAGTGGTAGCAACCGTTGGGTCACTAAATCCTGAATTAGATTGTGGTACAAGATCAAATTTTCCCTCTTGACTAAGCACAAACTTTCTCATTGATTCTATAAAATAAAGCTGTGTATTTAATCGTGCAATTTCCTGAGAATTTTTAGTATCTAAACTCGAGAATTGTTGAGCTTGAACTCCTACATCACTACTAGTTAAACCTCTTCTGGATTGATAAGTTGCCGCCTGGTCATCTACCTGGGTTAAATCTCCAGAAATAAGTTCTAATCGGTCATTTATAAAATCTGCTGTTCTTTCCGAAGCTTGTTTTTTATTTTCTACAGTTGCCTTGTTATATTCTTCTACAAGGTTATTAATAATATCTTTTGCTTTTTCCTTTACTGGGTCGTTTAATGACAATTTAACAATCGATGAGCCTTTAACCGACATGATAGACAACCTGTTTCTATACGATTCTGCAACAAATTTTACTGGCGCTATTACAATTTTTATGATCTTACCACTATTAGCTTCCATAGTATCTACACTCGGGGTAATAATAATATCTCCGACACTAGTACTAATAGTTTTTCCAAAAGAATGATCACTTAGCTTCTGATTTTTTTCATCTAAAAAAGAAAACGAGGTGCTAGAATCAATTCGTACATAAAAGATCTTTGATTTTTTATGCACTATAGAGTCATCTGATAAAAAATTAATTTCAATAAGTGATTTTGGATAACTCTCTAATTCCAAAATTCTTCCTTCACTAAAATATCGAACATTTAGTTTTAAATTATTAACTACATTAGTCAATAGTGTTCTTGATTTAATAATCTGAATCTCATTCTCTATTTTACTCTGTCCATCATCTAATATTCCAAGATCTTTAAATGCAGACAACTCAGATTCACTCATACTTTCTTCCTGAGAAATCACAATGGTAGAAGAGACATTATACTGAGGAATTGTATATCTTACTTTAACATATGCTAAAGAAACAAAAACAAAGACGCTTAATGCAAACCAATACCAGTGTTTAAGGTATTTTATGATTTGATCTCTAAGATTAAAACTAAACCCAGAAGACGAATCAAAATTAGCACTCTTTGCAGGAGCATTATCGGTATTAGAAATCATATACTTATTATCTTATAACCAAAGTAACTACAGATAAAACAACACCAACGATACTGATGATTACACTTAGGGTATTGTTACGTGCTTTGGATTCTTTTATTCTCGAATTATTTGGTTCAACATAAAGAACATCGTTTTGCGCTAAATAGTATACCGGAGATTCAAAAATTGATTTAGAAGTAAGATCCACACGGTGGTATGTATTTACTCCTTCATTTTCTCTAATGATTATTACATTTTCTCTTTTTCCTTTAATTGTCATATCACCTGCTAAACCAAGAGCTTCAATGACTGTAACTCTTTCATTAGGAATTGGATAAGATCCTGGGGTTTTTACTTCTCCTAGAACAGTAATTTTAAAGTTTTTAAGCCTTACACTTACTATAGGATCATTAATATACACTTTCAGTTTTTCTTTAACCATTTCCTTAACTTCAATTCGAGTTAAGCCAGCAATTTTTAGTTCTCCTAAAACAGGAAAATCAATATTCCCTTCCTCATTTATTAAATAAGTAGGTTCTCCCGAACTAGCATTTCCTCCTCCACTTTCTCCCTGTGATATAGAAGAACTTTGTATTAGATTAAATGGTCTTACCGCATCCATATCAGCAGCTGAAACTATTATCCCAACGATATCATCAACTTTAAAAACAGAAGTAAAAGAATTTGTTGAAGAAATATTCTCCAAATTTGCAGAGTTTTGAAAGTAAACTACATTCTCAGGCACTTTACAGGAAAAAACTGATATTAATCCCACAAATAACAACAAAAATCTATATCGCATATTTTAATACTTTATAAGTAAGTCTTTAACGAGTTACAAAAATATAACTTTATTTAATTTAGCAATGAGATTTTGATTTATCTATACTATTTTTCCTTTTATGCATGTTAAAGAACACCATAAACAATTTTGGCAAGTCTATTCCCCTAAACAAGCCGATCTCCTCTTACTAAAATGCTATGAAGGTATTTCTTCCCTTACTATTAATACCTTTATAATAATGTATCAAGCTCTATGCAAGAACTTCTCGCTTACCTTGAATACTTCTTTTGTTAATTTTATCGATACTCTCAAAAGTAGAATTATTAGAAATAAATTCTGGAACAATCTCTTTTAATTTCCCTACAATCTGATAATCCTGACTCAATAAATTCATGATACAAAGATCATCTATTTTATCTTTTACCAAAACACAATCATTATCATCAAACCTACTTATCATTATTTTCTTATGATATGTAGGTAATGTATTTTCTGTATCGGCCAAAAGTTCTTCATATAATTTCTCCCCTGGTCTAAGGCCAGTAATTTTTATATCTATATCTTCTGGATATCTAAGACCGGATAATCGTATCATTTTCTTTGCCAGATCGAAAATCTTTACAGATTCTCCCATATCAAAAATAAATATTTCACCTCCATTACCCATCGTTCCTGCTTCAATAACCAATTGAGAGGCTTCTGGTATAGTCATAAAGAAACGAGTTACATCTTTATGAGTAACAGTTAACGGCCCTCCTTTTTGAATTTGTTTTTTAAATAATGGAATAACGGATCCATTGGATCCCAATACATTCCCGAATCTGGTTGTGATAAATTTAGTTTCACTGGTCTTATTAATACATTTTATATACATTTCAGCAACTCTTTTAGTTGCTCCCATTACATTTGTAGGGTTAACTGCTTTATCGGTAGATACAAAAACAAATTTATCTACACCGAACTCAGATGACAAATCCGCTAATCTCCTAGTTCCAAGAACATTAATCTTAATTGCTTCACAAGGATTATTCTCCATAAGAGGCACATGTTTATATGCTGCTGCATGAAAAACCATATTAGGTCTATATTCTTCAAATATAGTTTCAACTCTCTGGTGATCTCTTATATCAGCAACAATAGGTGTAAAATTAGTTACTCCTTTACTTAAGAGTTCTTGTTGTAAGTCATATAAAGGAGATTCTGCCTGATCGACTAAAACAAGATGTTTATAGCTATAATATGAAGCTTGTCTTACTATTTCGCTTCCTATTGATCCAGCTGCTCCTGTTATCAAAACTACCTTATCATTAAGCTCTTGCGTAATATTCTGATTATCCATATTAATAGGAGCTCTTTCTAATAAGTCTTCTATTTGGATTTCTTTAATCTGAGAAACCTTTAATTTACCATCAATCCAATCATTTACTGCTGGTATTATTTTAACTGTAACTTGCAGTTTAAGTAAATTATCAGAGATTTCTGAGAGTCTCTTTTTGCTTATATGCGGTATTGATACAACGATCTCCTTAATATTGTTTTTTGTAATAAAGCTTTGGTTGATCATTCCCGAAGGATATACCCTAATTCCATTAATTGTTTTACCAATTTTTTGAGAATTGTCATCAACAAAACCTACTACTGACAAAGATCTATTAGAATCATTAGTTACCGCTGCAAGAGTTATTAATCCCGAATCTCCTGCTCCATAAATCAATATTCTAGAAGTTTCTCCTATTTTTGACTTCACATAGTAGTAGCAATATTTAAATACCAAACGACTTGTAGTAAGTGTTATAATATTTAATAAATAGTGTACACAAATTATAGATACAGGAATATTTAACAATTCTGGCAAGAGTGCTAATCTACTGGATGCCATAAAAAATCCCATTAAACTAATCAAAATAGTTACAGCAACAAACAAGTTATAGGCATCTCTCATTCCTGTATGTCTAACCACTCCTTTATAGGATCCTACCAGTAAAAAGCTTAAGGTTGATAAGCCTGCTATAATTGGTAATTGGTATATCAAATTAGTGGTATCAAAATTTAATGTGATCCCAAATCTAATTACATACGCCAAAAAGAAATTAAAAATCGTAATGAACACATCAATAGATAAAACAAGCCATTTAGATGCGTGTTTATGCGAATTATTTATAAGGTAGCTCTTTATCATCTCAATACATTTTTAATTACTGATACTATTCTATATAAATCATCTTTTTCAAGATTAGACCCGCTAGGTAAGCAAAGGCCTCGATCAAATAGGTCATCAGAAATTCCATTGAGGTAAGCATCACAATCTGCAAATACAGCTTGTTGATGCATGGGCTTCCATAACGGTCTTGATTCTATGTTTTCTTCTGCTAATGACAACCGTATTCCTTCTCTTAGTTCATAAGAGCTCGTTTCTATACAAGTTAGCCATCTATTAGAATGATATCCTGAAGGTTCTTCCAAAAATTTTATTTCTGAAGAATCTTCAAGATTCTTTTTGTAAAATTCAAAATTACTACGTCTATTATTAACATGGGTATCCAAAACTTCCATCTGTCCTCTTCCTATACCTGCTGTAATATTACTCATCCTGTAATTATACCCTATTTCAGAATGTTCATAATGAGGTGCATTATCTCTGGCTTGAGTTGCCCAAAAAATGGCTTTATCTTTATATTCTTGTTTTTTAGAAACAAGTGCCCCACCTCCAGAGGTAGTAATAATCTTATTCCCATTAAATGAAAGGATTGCAATATCTCCAAAAGTTCCACAATTAATTCCTTGATAAGAACTTCCTAAAGCTTCTGCACTATCTTCTAATATTGGGATTCTATATTCTGAAGCAATCTTATGAATAGCTTCTACATTATATGGCATTCCATATAAATGAACAGCAATAATTGCTTTAGGCTTTTTACCTTTTGCAATTCTGTCTTTTATTGCTATTTCTAATTGGTCTGGACATAGATTCCAGGTGCTCCTTTCACTATCGACAAATACAGGTTTAGCTCCAAGATATACTATTGGATTGGCAGAAGCAGCAAATGTCATACTTTGGCATAACACTTCATCACCTACAGTAACACCTAATAGTTTTAACCCAAGGTGTAATGCAGCCGTACCAGAACTTAGTGCTGCAGCATAAACATCTTCACCAAGATAACTTTCGATATCACTTTCAAATCCATTAACATTTGGACCCAAAGGTGCTACCCAGTTCGTGTCAAATGCTTCTTTGACAAATTTTTGCTCTGATCCACCCATATGCGGTGAAGAAAGCCATATTTTTTTTGAATCAATTATATTCATAATTTTCCCATTAATAATGAACAATAATATCCTATTGACATAATAATTACATTATATAATCATTAGTCAAATCTCTTTGATGACAATCTAAAAAACGCTGGAAGAAGGGGGGTAGAACTTCCTTTTTTGAATTTACTTCAAATCTTATTTTCATTGCTAAAATAGTCTAGTTAAATCAATTAACAATTCAAAATCTTATTTTTTAGACACAATACTTAAAAAAAACGTTCAATGACTCACGTTAACCTAAATATCGTCTTACATTACGGAAATCCCGTAAGAAAAATATTATAGATATATTACAAAATTACTTGTAATAAGAAATGAATTTAAAATCAAAATCATATCTCATCGCAAAAATAAATATAATACATCTCCATAATTCATTTTTTACATTACTTTTTTGTAAACTATTTTTAGTAGTGCAAGTATAACTTAATAATTAATTAATTTAGTGGGTGTAACACCTATTTCTACATAGGGTTATTTCCCCCTATTCATCAACTACTTTTTAATCACAAGACCTATTGTTCTTTATGAAATAAAAAAATAACCTAATAAATATTTGATTTATAGAATTAAATACACAAATTTACACTCTTCAAGAAGCAATGAATTTTTTCATAATATTTCTTTGCATAATCCTTCCCCGAATTTTATAATTATATAAAGTATAAATGCTATTTAATTCTTTAGATTTTTTCATTTTTCTGCCAATCGTTTTTGTTCTCTATTGGTTTATTTTCTATAAACAAATTCAGATTCAGAATTTATTTATACTTATTGCCAGCTATATTTTTTATGGTTTATGGGATTGGAGATTTCTATTTCTTATACTTGCAAGTACCATTATTGATTTTTTTGTCGGTCAAGCCATTTACACGAGTAATTCTAATCAAAGAAAAAAAAATTGGTTGTGGATAAGTGTGATTTTTAATATTGGCCTTTTAGGGTTCTTTAAATACTATAATTTCTTCATTGATTCCTGGATAGACTTCTTCTCTATTTTTGGATATGAACTTAAGAACACGTGGACATTACAGATTATTTTACCGGTAGGAATATCTTTCTATACGTTTCAAACGATGTCATATTCATTAGATATTTATTATAAAAGATTATCCCCTACCAAAAATTTTATTGCATTTGCAACATTTGTTAGTTTTTTTCCGCAATTGGTAGCAGGTCCAATCGAAAGAGCTTCTAATCTCTTATCGCAAATCACCACTAAGAGAGTTTTCAACTACACACAATGTACAGAAGGCTTAAAACTTATATTATGGGGCCTATTTAAGAAAGTTGTTATTGCAGACTCTATCGCTCCTATCGTAGATGATATTTTTCTTAACTACAATGATTATTCTGCTTCTACTCTAATCCTTGGCGTATCGCTTTTTAGTTTTCAGGTCTATGGAGATTTTAGTGGTTATTCTGATATCGCTATTGGAACGGCTAAACTATTTGGTATAGAATTAATGTCTAACTTTAAATTTCCAACATTTTCCAGAAATGTTGCTGAATACTGGCAGCGATGGCATGTTTCCCTATCCACCTGGTTTCGACATTATGTATACATCCCCCTTGGAGGAAGTAGAGTAAGTAAACTTAAATCGGTTCGAAATATTATTATCATCTTCATAGTAAGTGGTTTTTGGCATGGAGCAAACTGGACTTTTATTGTATGGGGAGCAATCCATGCTGCTTTATACATTCCTGTTTTCTTAATGGGACGAAATCGTATTTATATGAATAGTGTTGTGGCTGAAAATCGCTGGTTTCCCTCTTTAATAGAAATCTTACAAATTTTACTCACTTTTTCATTAGTTACATTCTCTAGAGTATTTTTTAGGTCTGAATCGATTACCGATGCTTTTGGCTTTATAGAACAGATATATTCTAACTTTTCATATGAAACCTATCAACACCCATTAGGGTATCGCATAGTAGATTACTTTATCCTATTAGGTCTTTTTGTATTGTATGAATTTAGAATCAGGAGAGATGAACGTGCTCCCTTTAAGTTTAAATCAAGAATCATGAGATTCATTGTATACACTTTAGTAATTTTAGGAATGTTACTATTCTTTGATGATAATATAGATAGGTCATTTATTTATTTTCAATTCTAATTAAAATAGATAATGACAACAACGATATAATTTTAAAGTCGCATGAAAAAACTTATAATCAAAAGCATCTTATATGTTTTTCTGATACTAATCGTATTAGAAGGATTAGTTCGTGTTTTTCATTTAGGAAAAGATACCCCTACTCGATTTCTTGACGAATATAAAGTCGAAAAATGGAAGCCTAATCAAAATGGGTTTTCTGTTACCGGAAACAGGAGGCAAAATTTTTCAGAGTATCATATTAATACTACAGGATACAATTCTTATAGAGAATTTACACCAACAAAAGATAAAATAGAAATCGCATTGGTTGGAGATTCATTTATAGAAGGATTTCATCAAAATTACTATAACTCTATTGGTAAAAAAATTGAGAATGCTCTCCCTGAGATAGAAGTATATGAATATGGATATGCAGGATATGACTTTGCTGATCAACTACATCTGGTACACTCATATGCATCTCAATTCGATCTCATTGATCACATTATTTTAGGTATAAAATTCTCTAACGATTTAACCCGTTCAGAATACCAGGTCGTTAATAGTCGGTTAGCCTTAGAATCTCCTATAAACAAAATGCTTAAGAAAAGCAAACTAATAGTATACTGCAAAAGTATTGGGATTTTAGATCCTCCTCAGGAACTAATGTATCGATTGATTAATATTCTTAAACCTAAAAAAAAGACGGCACCTATAGATAATGCTGAAATTTTGAGAATTAAAGAAGAAAATGAAATGAAGTATCTAGCGAACTTTAAAAGTTTGATTTCCAAGTATGGATATGATAAAAAAAGATTTACACTTCTTTTAGATTCACGAATTACCAGTCCTTTATTTTTGTCGTATTTAAAGAAAAATGGATTTAATTACATTGATTTCTCTGCTTCTTTTGAAGATTCTGATCATTCTACTACTTTAATTTATGATAAGCACTGGAATAATCATGGTAGAGATCTTATAGCAAAGAATATTACTCAATATTTGAACAATATTAATTTCGTATCAAACTAAAATCTTTCTGATGTTTCTATCGATTTATCATAAAAGTGATGATCATAATTCTTTGTTATAAAATAATCAGTGGGTTTTTCTCCTGCAAAAAACTGAAACTCATTAATAAAATGGCTTTGATCATAATAACCTTGATCTAGTGCTGTGGACAAGTACCCTGATTCCCTGTCTAATAGGACTTTTTTTACCGTTGCTTCAAATCGTATGATTCGTTGGATTTTTTTTGGCGTAACCCCAAATTGAGATTTAAAATTCCTTTCAAACTGACGGTAACTCAAATTAGTATAAGCAGCCAATTCTTTTAAAGAAATTGAACTATACTGCTTATACAGAGAATACATGATAGTATCCCATTTGCTATTTTGTTTATCATGGTAATCATACAGACATTTAAGCAAAAAGGATTCTATACTTTTAATTTTATTTTGAATAGTATGATACTCATTTAGCTGCTCCAAAAAGTCTTTACCTCTAGTGCCCCAAATATCCTCAACAGAAGCAAACTGATTGTTTAGTTCTAAATATGGAATTGAAGAAAAGTGACGAAAAGCTCCACTTTTAAATCGAACTGATATAAAAGAAACATCATTAGTATCATCTATATGTAGTATTGAATTTCTAGGGCAAATGATGTGAGCATCATTACACTTATGATTATTTATTAGAAATGGTTCATGAGTATGAAACAACAATTCTAAACCTGCCCCTGGTAAAATGGCAGGCAATTTAAATTCTCCCGATTGTTTTAACACATAAATTCGGTCAATATATTTTGTTAGACTTTTATTGGGTTTATATGACGTTTTATTGATTAACAATTAAAAAACTTCTATTATTGGTTCTAATGTAAGCATTGAGGACACAAGAGAGATAAACTCTTTAAAATGATTAGAAGAATTATGAGTATTAACAGCATCCATATCTGTGTATTCTTCATAAAAAATAAACCCTGTAGAATTGTCTATTTCTTGATATAAACTATAGCTTATACAACCCTCTTCTATATTACTTTCCTGAACCATTTTTTTTGCATAGGTTAAAAATTGCTCAACACTTTCTTTCTGTACACCTAATCGTGCTATAACTGTTTTTTTCATGTTACAAATATATACTTGATAAAAAAGCTATGATTGTAAAAAAACGACATCGATAAAAAAACTAACTAGAAATTAGTATTGGTTTCTATGAAATTTCAATATTCAAAAAGTTATAGATTTCTATATTCAGGAAAAAAATCATTCTTATCTTTTCCGTTTACATATTTGCAAGACAATTGATCATATACCTGTTCATTTACAATGTATTTCCAAATTTTGAAGTTTTCAAAATCTTTAGAAAAAGAAGATTTAAACTTAAAAAGATTATCCTCTGTACTTCCTAATCCTCCACCTAAATTAAAATACTTATAATCATCTCTGGTTCCTTGGATTCTCGCTTCGTCGATAAGCAAACGTATCGGAGTTAAATATAAAAAATCATTTTTGGTGCCTGATATATGGTAATGAATAACATCCTTAGATTTCACCATCATTGCGGCAGATATAACTTCTTCTGTTTCTTTATGGCTGACAAATAGAATATCGGTTTCAAAATCATCACTATTAATAAACTCATGAAAATAGTCTTCATTAAAATAATAGTGTTTCTTTGCCTTGACCCTATCCATATTTTCATAATACAGTTCCATAAATATTTTTATATCTTCTTTTGATCGGCCTGTTTTAACAAAACAAAGTTTTCTTGCTTTATTAATATATCTCTTAGTTGTTTTAGAAAAGAAATGTTTTTGAATATCTACTTCTTTTGAGAGATCTATGGTAACAATTTGGCTTAATTGTTTTATTTCTCCTATACCATTCAATACAATTTCTTGATTTTTCACAAACGGATTTAACCGAGTAAACACTGATACTATATTATTTTTTAGAAAAAAATGGTGCAATTCATTTTGATATTTTTCGTTATCAAATGATGAATCTATATTCTTCGATATAGGTCCAGCATAACCATAAACTGAAGTTACATCAAAGTAATTAGTATCAAAAATTTTTCGGATTAACAATGGTAAACCAATAATTTTACCTTTATCCTCATACCAAACAAGAATTGGCTTTTCTTCATCAGATTTAGATAAATGATGATAATCGTAAGTATGATAAAAATCGTACCTATCTACTTCAGAGAGCAAATCTCCCCATCTCTTTTTATCTTCTATAATTTCCAAACAAATATGTTTTAAACTTAACTATTAAGATCTATCATAGGGCAGCGTTTTATAGTACACCTCTTTAAATGACGATATTTTACATAGATCCTTACACTAACTAAATCATTTAAAAAAAATTGTATAATCTTTTTAAAACTAATCTCTTTTTTAATGATAAATATTTCTTTACTTCATCTTGGTATTAAATAATTAACAATAAAGAAAATTTGATAAACTGCATCAGAACTATTCACTAGCCTCTGGTCATAATTATGTTTAATTAATTGTTTTTCATTTTTTATGATAGTTATTACTTTTCTAAAAGTTCAAAGAAATAATCTATCCATACCTTTTTTATATACTTGACCTATAAAAAGGGAAAAAATAATCTTTTACATTCTCTTTATGATTAGAGTTATAGTCTGCATTTGCTATCAGGCATAATTCATCATAAATTTTTTCATTAATTATTTTTCTGCCCGTATAAAAAATCACATCTTCATCCTTTGGGAAAAGTGATTTTTTATTTTTATACAACCCATCACCATCTTTCATTCCTCCTCCTAAAACATAGTTTTTAAACTGATTTTTAATTGCCCATTCTATTATTTTCACTCTAAGAAAATCATTCGGTCTATAACTAAAATATTCAGCGTTTGTCCCTCCAAGAAATGCAAAAATAGTCTCCTTATAACCAATGATAAGTTCAATCGAAATAGGAATGTTCTCATAATATGCAATAGCTATAGAAATATTATCTAAGTTTGACAATATTAGGTTTTCAAAATAATCATTGGAGAAAAAATAAATACGATCAGCATTATTACGATTCATAGTACTAACATAGATATCGTTAAAGATTTTAATAATATCTTTTGTTATTTCATGCTTATGAAATACTTTAAATTCTAGATTGAAATTTATTGCCTTTCTGTAATTGTTTCTAACCTTTGGTAAGAAAGACATCCATTGATCTTCAAAATTTTCTAAAAGACAACCTCTTACATTTGATAATGTTTTAGTTAAACAACCTGAATATCTTGTATGATTTTCATTTAAGCTAAAACGAATAAACTCTGTTATTACATTATTATCTTTATACCATCTGTCAACATGGTTCCAAAATTGGGCAATATCTTCTTCTGGTATGGGATTATTAAATAAGGGACCACTATAGCCGTATGGACTTATAACATCAAAATATGGATGTTTTTGATCTTTGACTTTTATTTCTCTAAAAACAAAAGGCATTAGGATAATAGGTATATTATCTTTTTCAAACAAAAAGTATTTCAGTTTGTCAGAGTTCTTCTCAAAATGCAACAAATGTTCAGTTGAGTAATATACATTATTGTTCCATTTTTTTTGAAGAAGTGTCTTATATTCTATGATGTCTGAACTTTCATCAAGGTTTTTTATTAATAGTTTGTAATTTTGCTCCAATTTGTAAAAATATTAGTTAAATATGGTTGTTTAGTTTATTAGTACTATATAAGTTTTTCTTCTAATTCAGTATTCTTAAAAAAGTAATCATTCATTTTTTTAGATAACATTTGTGATAACCATATAATTCTACCACAATGTTCAACATGCCACACAGCCTTCCCTTCAAACACATTTCCTGCAAGTAATGGTCCAATAATATGTAAATTATCAGAAGCTTCTAATTGTTGATTAACCTTAAATCCTATCTTAGAATCATTAGGTTTACAATATTCTTTTTCTATTAGGTTTTTTAATAATTTAGGAATATTCTGTTTGGATAAATTTGTACTACCTACGCAATTAATCACTATATTAATAGAATCTTCATAGATTCTATTTTCCCCAGATTTTGTATCTAAATATTCTAAAGAATATTCTCCTTTAGCAGTTCTTTTAACATCACTAAATCTCCCTGCAATATGATCAAAACATTTTTCCTCTTTTAGTTTATCAACGGTTTTAGAATAATGAAATCCAGCACATCGTTGCCTTCTTCCTATTTCATTACCATAGCGACAAGCAAACTTTTTTAGTTCTTCAGAATCTAATTTATACAATAAAGCACCAAAACCTTTTGATATACTATCCACTGTAGATGCTGCTCCAAGATGAATTTGATCTGCATAATCTAAATCCTTAAATACTGCTTCAGCTACAATTTCTGCAGTAATATTCTTTTCTTTAGCTAATGTTTGTAAGTTAAAAGGCGTATATTCCCTTTTTCGTTCTTCATCGATAACTGCATCTGGTAATACTCCTTGAGTAGAAAGGATGATAAATTTATTTATCCCAGATTTTATTTTTTCAATATCATTTAACTTATAAAGTAACTCTAATGCACTCGCATTAGCTCCTACTATAAGCACATTAGCTTTTTTGTCTGGATTCTTATCTAAAAAATTATCTATTCTCTCTAATGCTACTTTCAACTCGATATTATACGGATCATTAACAAAAAGTAAATTATCATCTTCTATTATATCCTGATTTTTCCAAAGATAATTAACTGGTAGAGAACCAACAGATACTATGACTTTTTCAGAAACAATAGTATCTTCATTATCTAAAAACAACTCATACTCCTTTTCTGTTTTTTTTATATCGATTACTTCTGCATTGATATAATTTACATCAACTAATTCTTTGGATTTAAATTCTTCTAGTTTATTATTCACTTTTTCATTGATATACCATCCAAAAAAGCGACGTGGTATAAAAAGGTCTTCCCATTCATTATTCTTTATTTTATCTTCATTTTTAACAATCCATTCTGCAGATAAGGTTCCTCCATCTTTTTTTAACTCGTCTAATAGCCAATTCTTATTATTATTAAGCCATTTAATAAATTTTCCTAACTCTGGTTCTGGCAAAAAGTTTTTTAAAGATGTTATAAGGTGTACCGAAAAACCAGACCTTGAACCATATGGTATCCCAGTGTGAAATTCGCGATATTTATCTATAATACTAATATTAATTTTCCTTTTTCCTTTATGCCCTTCAATAAGGTCTAAAAAATGTAAAATAGTGAAGGATGATGAAATTCCTGATCCGACAAAGGTGATTTCTGATGGTTTTGGTTTACTACCATATTTCAAGTCGCTAAGTTTTGTTTTAATTATTTTACCAGGATTACCAACAACTGTAGAATAATCTGGTACATCTTTTAAAACTACTGTCCCTGCCCCAATAGTGCACCATTTCCCTATTTTAACCTTCGGTATTACAACTGCACCTACACCCACATGTGAACCTTCTCCTACTTCTACATGACCACATAAGGCTGCTTTGGGAGAAATATGTGCAAAATTTCCAATAACATTATCGTGATCTATACTTGCAGCGGTGTTTATAATTACATGTTCTCCAATAACCGTATTGGGTTGAATTATTGCTCCAGCAAAAACAACAGTACCTTCTCCTATTTTTGCAGTTGGAGCTATAATTGCGGATTGATGGATTGCTTTATCAAAATCGCTCTTTAGCAATCTAACAATATCTGCTCTTTCTCTATTTATTCCTACCGCTATAATTAATGGATGTCCTTCATGAGGAAAATCTTTTAGATTTTTTCTAACTCCAGAAGCTACATTTTTAGAGGCATAGTGGCGACCAGAGGGTTCATCATCATAAGTTTCTGTTATTTCATAACCATTCTCTTCTAACACCTCTCGTATTACTTGAGAATGACCACCAGCTCCATATATCCTTATTTTTTTAGGTTTTTTAGTTATTTTAATTTTACTCATTACTATATTTAAGTTGATTTGTTGGTTGTGTGACTTATATATTGTTCTAAATAACTTATGTAAAAGTTTTAGTTTTGGTTATTCCCTTTCCAAGCTGTCATGGTTATATTTTGGTCAACATTAACTCCTTCTTTAATAATTACTTTCTTGATAGTCAGGAACAAAATTTTAATATCTAAGATAAGATTTAGATTCTTCACATACCAAACATCATATTCAAATTTTTGATTCCAAGATATTGCGTTTCTTCCTTTTACCTGAGCCCATCCTGTTATTCCTGGTCTTACATCATGTCTTTTTTGTTGTTCATCATTATATAAAGGTAAATATTCAACCAAAAGAGGTCTCGGACCAATTAAGCTCATATCTCCTTTAAGGACGTTAATGAGTTGTAATATTTCGTCTAATGAATATTTTCTAATAAATGCTCCTGCTTTGGTTATACGGGATACATTATGTTCATTATGCTCATCTCCGGATTTCAAATCTGACATTGTCTTAAACTTAATAATTTTAAAAAGTTCACCATTTTTCCCAGGTCGTAACTGAAAGAAAAAAGGCTTTCCTTTATTCACAATCACTAATATTAAAACCAGCATTAGTATAACAGGTGATAACAATGTGATACCAAAGAATGAAAGCACAAAATCTAACATTCTTTTTATATAGGGGTTGTACATATATTTTAATTCATATTATTTTTATGTTCACAAATAGTATTCTAACATAAATATATTTATTTTGACAATAAAAGGAATAGCGTATGTATTCTTAACTTTTCTTTTTTTCTTCTCCCCAAAGGCCGGATAAATACCGTTCTCCTTTTTTGAATGTTCTTATTTCTTTTGCAGGAACTCCATAGGCTAATTTATAATCGTCTATATTATTCACAATAACCGATCCTGCTCCTACAACACTATAGTTACCTACAGTGATCCCTTGTATTATATTAGCTCCTAGTGATATTGCTGTACCTTTTCCTATATACACATTACCTCCAATAGTAGCTCCGGGAGCAAGACTAGAAAATTCTTTCATAATACTATCATGTCCAAGATTAACACCTGTATTCAAAATACAAAAATCTCCTACTTGCGCTTCTGCATTAATTGTTACTGAAGCTAATATCACCGATCCTTCTCCCAAGATAACACTTGGGCTAATAACAACTGATGGGTGAATTACATTAATAAACTCAAAATCAGGAGCTATTTTTTTTATTTTTAAATACATTTGATATCGCACCCAATTATCTCCAATAGCAATAATTCCTTTTCTAATGCCTTGTTTTATTAAACTAGGGATATCTTCTTCTTTCCCAAGAACTTCATATCTTAATAATTTACTTCCTTTTGGTTTGAAGGTATCTATAAGACCATAAATTTCATAGTTATTATTGAGTTCTATGGTTTCTATTATAACCTTGGCATGGCCAGAGGCTCCAATAATGAGGGTTTTTTCCATTTTTATTTCTTACAAATCAATAGTAAGCTTATTCAATATTAACAAATATGACTTTCTAATATTTCATCTAACTTTTCCTTATTTTCCTAAAATACTAAAAACAAGTATATTAAACAGTTATATCATATCAAAATTTGTGATAATTTCTTTACAGTATTCACAATTCAGATTCTATTGTTTTGATTAAATCTCCAACATTATTCATATTCATTAAATCCATTAATTTAAATTTAATATTAAAAGATTTTTCTATCTCTGAAATAATCATCATGTGTGTTATCGATTCCCATCCGTCTACATCATCTGCTGTAGTTTCATCTGTAAGCTTAAAATTATCATGCTCTAATACAGATACGAAAGCATCTTTTACCTTTGATAAAATCTCTTCTTTATTCATCATTACTTAATTTATGTCAAAATATGTTCTTAACTCTTTTCTATTAATTTTCCCATTAATACTATGCGGAAATTCTTTTATGAATCTAACATGTCCAGGAATCATATAGTCTGGCATTTTTGTTTTCATATAATCAAATATATCATCGGTATCAAATTCTTCAGACTCGATTGCAAGACCTAATTCTGCATTACCCAGATTATTGATAATATCTAGAGCTACTATATTGGCTTTTCTTTCTGATTTTGCTTTTGCATGAAATTCAATTTCTGCCAACTCTACTCTATATCCTCTAATTTTTACTTGAAAATCTGCTCTACCCACATATAAAAAATCTCCTTCTTCATCTTTTAGACAAAGATCTCCAGTTTTGTAATATCGTATACTTTTTCCATTTTCTTCTCTAACAAAAAAACTTTGAGTATTTCGTTCCTCATTTTTCCAATACCCAGGAGTTATCTGTGGGCCGCCCAAACATAATTCTCCTGTAACATTTAAAGGCACTTCATTATTATTTTCATCAACGACAAGATATAATGTATCTTTTTGTGGTGTTCCTATAGCTATTATTCCATTATGAGCTTTTTGATGAGTTTCTTTATGATATGGATAAAAGCCACTATAGACTGTGAATTCTGTTGGGCCATAATAGTTAAACATTTTACAGTTTGGAAGACAATCACTCCATTCTTTAGCAATATCGCTATGTAAAGCTCCTCCTCCAAAACTACAATATCTTACATCTGGAGCATTGATTTCGGAAAAATACGGTCGCAGATAGTTTATAATTGACGGTACCATAGTAAGAACAGTAAGCTTCTGTTCTTTTATAAGTTTAAAAACATAAAAATATTTGATTGCTCCTTTTGGTATCGTATAAATACAAGCACCAGACAAAAACGGAAATATGTAAGTTACTACTGAAAAGTCAAAAGTAAGCTCAAACATTTGTAAACACCGATCTGTAGAAACCAGATTAAATTCTGGCTCAGCGTCAATTGCATTTACCAATGCATCAACATTATTAAAAGTAATAGGAACTCCTTTTGGAAGTCCTGTGGTACCAGAGGTAAACAATATATATGCTAATTGATCGTCAGAAACTTCTCTGGGATTCAGGTTAATCTCTACATCCTCTAATGTTGCAGAAGCAATAACCATATAATTTTGATAAATTGATTTTTTTGAAGAATCAATAACATATCGCGTATCTGTTAATTCAAATACTTTATGGTTACGCTCAATTGGTGTAGAAGGGTTTACAGGAACATATGCTTTTCCTTCAAACCATAGTGCAATAATACTAGCGTAAGTTTGTAAGTCGTCATTCGTTACTAAACCAATTAACTTTTCAGAATCTTCAATAGTATTGACAATCGCATTCCTAATTTTAGAAACTTCAATAGCAAAATCTTTATATGTATAAAAGGTATTATTTATACATAAAACATTATGAGTAAAATGATTTTCAATTGATTCTTGTAGTGCTTTTACAAATTTCATCTTTTTGATTTAATAAAAATGACCATCTCTATTTAACATATTCGAATTTTCAAAATCGAGTTTAGTCTCATCATGTGCTAATCCTTTTTTCATAACTCTATGCGTAAAAATAGTCTTATATCGTTTTGTTATACAATCTGATAACTTAGTGTCATCAGTAAAAATAAATTTAGCTCTCTTGTGAGTAAAATTCTCTATTAATGCATCTACGCAGAGATCATAGTACTCTTCATCTTTTACCAAAAAATATTTAATATTGCATTCATTATAATTGACTACGTAGGATAAAAAACCAATAATTTGATCTTTTATCATAATTTTCACATTATAGATATAAATATTGTTGCTTACTCCTGTTTGTAGTGATTTATAAGGAAGTTTATCAACAACTGGTGTTTGTATATATTGTATACTACTTATGTGCCAGTTTATATATTCTCTCGTTTTGTATATTAAGTCTTTTTCACACAACGGTTGAATAAACTCCCAAGTTATATCATCAAGGTGATTTATATATTCGTAGGTAAGTTCTTTGGTTCTACTCTTTATTTTTGAAGTATTGATAGACCTTATTATTGCTCCGACTGCACTATCAAATCTCTTTAAAAAAAACTTAAATGATTTTAAGAATCCAAACCTTGCTATAAGCATAGAGGCATCTAAACTAAAAAAGATAGTATGCCTTAACCTAGATGTTATTACTGTAAAAGGTTGTTTCTCATAAAATGCACTTACATTCTCTGCATATGATTTTATCAAAATCTGTTTTCCTGCTATATTGACAGCTTCATTATATATATAAGTACCTAGTATTGTGTCTTTATATTTTTTATCTACCCACCATGATATCATCCAATACACTTTTGTTTTTTGTTGATCATTAAGAAAATCAGGGAACATAAAAATAAACGAAATCATTTTGTCATTCTCATAACTAACAATTCCACAATAATCATCATCTTCTATTCTAGGACTAGACACTAACCATAGTGCCTTACTTTTAGGTAACGGATTTAGATCTCCCTTCCAATAGGTATTCTGTGTAATACCTTCTCTTAACATTTTTTTGGTAAGAGGTATTATTTCTATATTTTCATTCATTGGTATGGATCTATTGAAAATGTAATTCTTCTATCAGACGAATGGTATTTATGATTATTTTTTTTCCTTTTTTTGCAAATTTGGGATATAGTGTATCAAAAGTATCTTCTTTCTTAACTTTTATAGGAGTTTGACATAAAATTATTCCTTCATCTAACTTATCATCAATAATATGTGTTGTAATTCCTGTAATCCTAACTCCATATTCTAATGCATCTTGAATTGCTGTTTTTGTTCCTAAAAAACTAGGAAAAATTGATGGATGTATATTAATTATCCTATCGGGAAAGGCAGACAACATATCTTGCTTGATTATATATTTATAATTGAGCATAAATACATAATCTATTTTTCTATTCTTAAGTTCTTCAATTAATTTTATTTGATAAGTCCCGAGGTTGGAAAAATCTTTCTTAAACAATTGTAATGTTTCTATCCCTGTTTCTTCGGCTATCTCTGCTGCACCACACGGTTCTTCTTCATATACAACCAGAGAAATTTTGCTTTTCTTAAATTTTTGATCATTAAAAGCTTCAATCGTATCTTTGGCATTACGTCCCCATCCGGTTACCAATATTGCCCAATTAATTTTTTGTTCTGTATTCATCTAAATCTAAAATTATCGAATTGGGATCTACTACTACATCTTTGGAAGTCAATACATTTTTAATTGTTTTGATAACAATTCTCAAATCTAATGATACAGAAACATTATTTACATAATTTACATCCATTGCTAGTCTGTCATCCCAATTAAGTATATTTCGACCCGAAACCTGTGCCAAACCAGTTATTCCTGGTCTAACAGAATGTCTTATCTGTTCTTCTTTCTTATAATGAGGTAAATATCTTATCAGTAATGGCCTTGGCCCTATAAAACTCATTTCACCTTTCAGAACATTTATTAATTGTGGAATCTCATCCAAAGATGTTTTTCTTACAAATGCTCCCACACTAGTTATCCTATCTTTATCTGGTAATAATTCCCCATTAACATCTTTTTTATCGTTCATCGTCTTGAACTTTATGATACTAAAAATCTTTTCATTTTTACCGGGCCTCCTTTGCACAAAAAATGGCTTACCACGATTTGCTAGTGCTAAAAAAATAATCAATAATAAAAAAATGGGTGAAATAAAAAATAGCACACTCAATGCTGCACAAAAATCTAAACTTCTTTTGATAAATAATTTATACATAATTTGTACTTTTTACTAATTATGAATTAATCATTTCGTTAACCATTACCCTTCTTTTTCCAGATGCAAGTAACGGAATTTCGTCTACATATTCTACTGATATATTGGCATCTTCGCCCAAATACACTTTAAATTCGCTAAGAAACTCTTCTTCTCGTATAAACTCCTTTTCTATGTTTAATTTGAGGTGATATTTTCCTACGGATTTCTGAATAAGTTGACATTGTTTTAGCATTGGATATTTATTAACTAGTAAAACCAGGTTGATGGTTATAATATCTCCTTTTGTATTGTAAATAACATCTATTTTTCTTCCTTCGATTATAGATAATACTATTTTTGATTTTATAGTATTCTTAACCCCAATATCTCCTGTATCATATCGAATCATAGGCATACAGTAATTAAACAAATCGGTTATTACTATCCTGCCTGGTTTGCCATCTTCTATAGGCTCATCAGAATCTAACTTTAGGACTTCAACAAAATAACTAGCTTCATTGACTCTAAAAAAATCCTCTTCTAACAGCTGTTGTGCAATGATTCCATTTTCTACATTAGAATATCTGGAAATGATATTAATGTTAAAATATTTTTTCATTGCTTGTTTTGTGTAATCACTTAATCGCTCTGATATAGCAATTGCTGATTTTAAAGTATAAGCTACTTTCAATGATGGGTTTTTATCCAAATACTTACATATCTCTTCATACGCAGAAGCATATCCTAACCAACTATTAGATGATTTACTTTGTGATAATGTATTGAGGATATTCTGAATTTCGCTCTCTTTACTTAGTTCGAATACATCAACCGGTATGAGGTTTTGAACCCATTGGGTAAACTTACCTTTTTTTTCAAACGCATTCCATAATCTAAAATAAGTAAGCTTATATCCAATCTTAAAACCCGCCATTTCTGAAAAAAAAATGGTGTCCACAATACTTCTTACTCTTTTTCTCTTATCTTGATATACTTTAAATGGTGTTCCTGTAGATCCACTGGTACTTACAGTAAACTTAGGTAGGTTGACATATTCTTTAGACTGAAAATTTTCAAAATTATCTCTGATAATATTTTTATTCACGACAGGAAAATCTTCTAAAGAGTTATATGTTTTATACTTCTGATAATTTTGAGTAGAGGCTATCGCATGTTCTAAGACATTTTGTAAGTTTCTCGCTTTGAAATCAATCGCTTTTTGAGATACCGGATTCTCTAGAATAAACTTAATATCATTATAATGATGTCGTTTTTTCCCTCCTGTTAGCGCATCAATACTCCAAAATGCTTTATTTCTTATTATTTCAGATATTTTCATACTTTTCACACTCTTCACTTAATCTAAGCTTCTTCCATAATTTCCTTAAAAACAGGGTGTTTCAGATATCCACCGTAGGCAATATCAGGAGTAACAAAAGAATTATTATCGTTACCTTCAATAATTATAGGACCATCTGTTCCAATTGCAATATCCCAACCTATAATACGATCAGGAATAAAAGAAACAGCTCGTTTTATTAATTCACAGGATTCTTTAAAATATGGGATTTCATAATCATCAAAAACAATACCTGTATCAGGATGTGCATGTAACTGTTCACCTCCATATTTCATCAACTGATGACTTTTGCCTCTAAGCGTTCCTTTATTTATATCTACAGAGATATAAAAGCCTCCTAGACTACCATTATCTATAACACTACCTCCTCTACCAAACCTCATAAAAGCAGAAAGAATATGTATTGTATTATTCTTATCTAAATAGGTGTCAAATCGAATAGTGTTTACACTATGCTTATATATCTTATTGATCCCTTGATGTTGTTCTATCACTTCTTGATGAATACAATCATTATTCAGTATATAGAATCCATACGCCTTGATTTCTTTTTCAAGATTTTGTTTAGTTATAAGGTATGCTCCTGTTCCTCCCATTTCTATGATGGATTTAACAAATACTTTTGTTTTCCCTGTAACTTCAAACAAGTTTTTAAAAAAATCACACAAATCTTCTACAGTATTAACCTGTTGTAGATTGGATTGATAATAAAATCTACCTTTCAGGTTATGACTAAGTAAGGAAGGTACTGGCATATTATTACTTTCCATATAATATGAAAAAGCCAATTTATTTCTTAATAAAGAAGCATACTGAAAATGATGTAGGTTTGTAGAAAGTGTTATTTTATCTATTTCTTTACTACTTAAATAGTCTTTATAGTTTTTAACATCTTTTCTGTATAAGAATTTTCCAAAATAGAAATAAGGCAATTCTTGTTTTATTATCCAAAAAACAAGAACTTCTTTAATAATTTGAATTATCCCTTTTCTATTTTTATCATTAAAAAAAACTAAAAATCTCTTTTGTAATAAAAGTAGTTTTGTTTTCATCTGTGTGTTTTTATGATTTTAGGGATTGAATAGAATCGCATGATCATTTTTTTGTCGTTATCTTCTTAAGCTATATTCACTTTATAACATGGTAATTAAGAAAACATTCTTTCAGTTAAGCAACGATTGATATTCCTTCAATAGTTCTTTCCACACATACTTGCGTTCATACCTACTGGTTATAGAATTTCTTGCATTTTTAGCCATTTTCTTTCTTAGTTCATCATCTTCAATTAATTTCATAATACTATCATGCAACATTTTTGTATTCTTTACAGGAATTATAGTACCATTTACTCCTTCTGTTATAATTTCATTACATCCATTAATATCTGTTACAATACTGGCTAATCCCATAGATGCAGATTGCATTACCACATTAGGAAACCCTTCTCTATAACTAGGAAATGCTAACATATCAGATATTGCGAAATAAGGTCTTACATCTTCTTGCCACCCCACCATGATAATATTAGAATTTGTATCTATTTCTTCTTGCACTTCTGATAATAATGGATCTAAATCATTCTCATATGTTCCTACCAAAAGAAGCTTTACATTATCTACACTTTTATTAATTTTCTCGAAAGCTTGAATTAATTCATTAATTCCTTTATCGGTTACTAGCCTACCTGCATATATGATTACAATATCATCACGAGTAATACCTAGTTTTTTTGATAATACTTCACTTTTTTCATCAGAGTATAATTCTGGATCAAAGAAAGATGTATCTATACCATTAGAGCTTCCATTACCTATCACTTTTAATTTTTTTGAAGACGTATATTTATTCTCCAAGATAATGGTATTGAGGCCTGATGAATTAGGATAAATTTTAGTTGCACAACCATAGGTTATTTTTTCTACTGTATCCAACAGCATTCTCTTTGCTCCTTTGGCTTCTAATAATGGTAATCCTGCAATAGTATGTAACCGATGAGGAACTCCCGCCATTTTTGCGGCAATCATAGATAACGTTCCTGCTTTTGGAGTATGACTATGTACAATATCAGGTTTTTCTTTTTTAAAAATTTTATAGAGTTTATATACGGCTTTCAGGTCTTGTACAGGAGTAATTTTTCGAGTCATTTCTACAGGGGTAACACGTATACCCTCATCTTGCGTAACTAGATCTAGTTGATCTCTTCCTTGACTTGCTACTCCAACAATTTCATAATATTGAGACATAAATTTTAATTGTCCCTGCAACAGTTTTCCTAATGATATTGGTACTGTAGTAACCCTAATTATTTTTTGCATTTCTCCCTTAACTTAAACTTATAAACTAATAAAACCGCTGTATATTATATTTATAGTATGTAAGCCTGAAACCGTTGATGCAAACACTTTAACAGATAACAAAAAGTGGATCTAACCTAAATAATCAAGATTAAAACAACAAAAACCTTAGCTTTACAAAAAAATGTTATGAGTTTAATTTTATTATATACTATAACACAATAACTCCATTTTTTTTATACTAGTTTAAAATTAACAACGGGGTAACAATAAAATTGAAATACAAATATAGGTATTAGGTAGTGTTTGAAAACTTTAAAATAAAATTTTATTCATTTTTTTATTTTTCTTAAAATTAACTCATCATAAAACGACTCTTTTTTACGGGTATTCAACAAAATAAATACGGATAACTCTATTAGAAACCAGTATTTTGTATTTCTGAAAAAAAATTAACATTTCAAAATGAATTTTACACAATTAAATACACAATATTGCGTTGTTTGAATAAATAACCTATAAAAACACCCCCCAAAAATGAAAAGATTACCTTATTACCTACTTATTTTGATGAGCTATATTGCTATATCCTGTAGCAATGAAAATTTAGATGATACTGCTCCTGTTGTTGAAGTTGAAAATCCAGATCCAGATCCAAATTCTGTACCTGATCCAGATATACCACCAAATGTGGTTACTACACCTTGTAGTTCAGATATATTATCTAATGTTGCAGCTGATGCTACAATCATTTTTAATTGTGTATTGGATCTTGATGGAAAAACGATTACACTGCCCTCTAATGTTAAATTTGAATTTGACGGAGGTGATATTAAAAATGGAAAACTAGTTTTTGATGGCGGTACTATTGCTGGTGAACTCTTAAATTCTAATCTAGAAATCGAAGGAGATGTAAAACTTAAAAAACCTACTTTTAATTTTTTTGCATCAAGATGGGGTATCGCAGAAGGAAAAGTCTCTGATCAAGTAGCTAAAAACAACAAAGATATTTTTCAAAATGTGATTTATAAAGTTAAAGAGTTACAAGGAGATACTTTTAACGTTGACAAACTTGATGCTTTTTTCAAGGTTGATAAGCCTCTTGCAGAAGCTACTGCACGGGAAGCAGCTATCAATATTCCTGGTGATTATAATCTTATAATGACTGACAATACACATTTGAGAATGCAGCCTAATGGTAATGTAAGGCCACTTTTACTTACTGTTACGGACGGAAACTCTAATGTAGTTATAAAAGGTGGTATCTTACATGGAGAACGTGATCAACATGATTACAATAGTCCAGGTTCTCATGAGTGGCCAACTTTATTAAGTTTGGCCTCATGTAATACTGTTTTGGTAGATGGAGTAACCTTTATGGATGCTACCGGAGATGGAATGTCTATTAATGCAACTAGTCATGCCCACAGTCCTAATTATAATCCTGCACGTAACCTTATAGTAACCAAATGTAAATTCTTGAGAAACAGAAGGAATAGTTTATCTATTACAGATGGGCACCATATCACAATTGAGGATAATGAATTTATTGATGCAGGAATTCATACTGCTTCATCACAAGGTACCGCCCCTGGTTTTGCTATAGATGTTGAAGCCGCAAGAGGTAGTGGTCCTCAACCTAATCAAGTAGTTGAGGATATCATAATAAGAAACAATATTGAAAAAGGAAGTCGAGTTGGAGGCTTTACAGTTCATACAGGTGATAGAGTAACTATAGAAGGAAATCAAATGGAAAACCTTATCTCTTATTCCACCACTATAGGAACAATTATAAGAAATAACACTATTACCAGTACAACAGATAAAACGGCGGATAATGGTACAGCAATAACAGCAGGCCGTAATGACAGGTATGAAAGAAACTATGGTAATAAAGTATATGGAAATACTATTACTGGTTTTTCTACAGGTATTAAGACTGCAAATACAGACCTAAAGGTTTATAGTAATGAAATTATTGATTGTAAAGTAGGTATATCTATAGAAATACTTACGAATTCTGAAATTTATGAAAATACTATAAGAAGTAGTAAAGAAACAAGTAATGGTATTGTTAGTGCTGGATTATCTGAATATATAAATAATGTAACAATACGCAATAATAATATAGATGTAAAGAGAACATCTTTTATATTTGTAGATATAAATAATAACTCTGGACAAGAAAACTATAAACTTGTTATTAGAGATAATATATCTACATCAACTACTTTAAGCAATACTAATGGTGTAGATTTTATTGGCAACACTATTGATCAAAGTAGTATAAGACTAGTAAAAGCCAAAAATAGTAATGTTTCTAGTAATAAAATTTCTGCTTCCAATTCACATGGTATTCGTCTGGATACCGGATGTAAAAACATTCAGATTGCAAGCAATAATATTTCTGTTAGTGGAAATTTCAACTGTATAGAACAAACTACTACTGATGGGCTTAATATATCTATTGGTAACGATAATACTTGTAATAATTAATAACAAGGAAATTGTGAATTAATAAAAAATCCGAAACTTAGATTTGTTGTTTCGGATTTTTTATTATCTCTTTATAAACTTCAATATACTTATCAGTCATAATTTCAATATCAAAGAGTTTTGCTTTCTTCTGACAAGAATAAACAATTTCATTATAATGAACTGAATCGTCTAATAGACTACTGATTTCTTTAACCAAAGCACTAACATCACCTATTGGAAATAATCTTCCGGCATTTTCTACAACCTCCTTTAGGCCTGGAGAGCTAGTAGCAATAAAAGGTTTTCCTGAAGCCATTCCTTCTACACTAGAAAGAGATAATCCTTCATAGTGAGATGATAAAACAACAATATCTGAGGTTTTGAGTAATCTAGGAACATCCGATCTTATTCCTAAAAAATAAACTCTTTGCTGTATGCGCAGTTTTTCGGATAATTCTTCACATTTTTTTCTTAATTCTCCGTCGCCAACCAACAATAAATTCACATTTTCTGGCAATTTAGATATCGCTTTAATCACTGTTTCTTGATCCTTTGGGTATCTAAAACTGGAAACCTGAATCACCAATTTTGTATCCTTATCTAAACCTAATTCTGACTTGTCATATTCTTTGGCAGTTCGTATTGCTTCTAGATCAATGCCATTGTATATTTTATGCACCATTGTAAACTTAGAACCAAGGTGATTTTGTAAGTTATCATTTACCGAATTAGAAATAGTGATGATCTTATTAAATTGCTTGTAAATTATTCTATCTACTGTTCTAAAAAAACTATGATTCCTTCTCTTATTACTTGAACTATGTTCTGTAAGTACAATTTTATGTTTTTTAAGGCTAATCAAATTTGCTAGTGCCACCCAATATAGAGAAGGAAATAAGTGCACATGAACTATATCATATCTTTTTAAATATTTATTTAGTCTTAAAGCAAACATCGGATTATACACAAAACTCTTATCTCCTAATGAAATTATATTAACATTAGATCGTGATTGTAGATATTCATAGAAAGGTGTTTTCTCTCCGTACAAAAGAAGTAAATCTACCTGTAATCCTTTATTTTCATATTTTATAATAGAATCAACTAATAACTTCTCTGCTCCTCCAGACAAGAGAGAGTTTATAACCTGAAGTACTTTCATTTTTTGAAGGTATTTATATATCTAACATACCCATAAAGCAAAACACCTATTGGAAAAGCAAATATTGTTAAAAAGAATCTGGGGGTTTTATTAAACATTTTAAAATCGAGTAATTGTAAACTGTGAGAAACAAAGTGAACGGCATTTTTAAAACGAACTTTTATATATTTTGAATGCCTCATGTTAATCATTCGTGCATATTGAAATCCTTTCGGATGCCTATAATACTGTTTTACAATATTTCGTGAAGACCCATCTTCCATATATTCAACAACACACAAAACCTCATTAAGACATAACAGTTCATAATTTTTATCTATAAGCAAATACAATACTCCCAACGGTACGAATCTTTCTTTCTTGAAAAGTGGATATGGCGGATATTTTTGTACCACTTCGGTTCTATAAACTATTTTTTTATCTCCAGAAACGTTGTATCTATAATACAAATCTTCAACCGTAGTTTTAGTAATATGCTCTGGTATTTTTTGCCCTATTACTGTTCCATTTTTGTATGAATCCAAGCCTATAATTCCTGCAATTTTACTATCTTTTTCTACTCTACTCCAGAATTTCATTATTTCATCTACAGCATTATCTGGCATAAAATCATCAGAATCTATACAAACATTTAATTCTGTCTCTATTAAACTGTAAGCACTATTATGTCCTCCATGCATTCCTTGATTTTCTTGGAAATGATATTTAATACTAATTTTACCTTCTTTGATCCATGTCTCAACCAATTCTTTAGTATTGTCACTAGAACCATCATCTATAATCAACCATACAAAATCCTGATTGACCTGTCTTACAAGACTATCATAGCATTGCCCTAAACAATAAGCTCTATTATAAGTTGGTGTAAAAACTGTTAGTGTTTTCATTGTCTATTTTTGATTTTGCAATTGTAGTTAACCTCCATAATAAATGTAATACATCAAATAAGTAAACAAAAAGTATGCGGTAAGCACTTTACCGACTACTATATGATGTTTTGAAAAGAATTCTTTCTTCAGATAGGGATAAATAATTACCAACCCCATCATAAACCACGATAGATAAGCGAAACGATTAGAAAAACTAGCTCTTATAACCAATATCCAGAAAGCATTACAAATTAGGTAAGTATTATATATATTGATATAGATTTTATCTTCAAAATTCCTCTTAAAGATAAAATACCATCCCACAAAAACAGCAGCAGCACTATATAACAAAAAATCATATCTAAAACCTGTACTACTAAAAGAATATTCACTTGGATCCCCAGTAAGGTATCCTTCCAATCGGTCGTCGGCAAAACCTAAGCTTGCAAAAAGCGATTCCCAAAAACCTCCTAGAACTATAGATAATGGAATAGCCAAAAGCCATCCAATTAAATATAGTTTTGGTTTTGAATAAAAATAAGTGATTGAAAATGCGAAGGCTGGTAACAACATTGTTTGATGAATTGCACTTCCGAGAAGAATAAACAGAACCATCAATAGTTTATTTCTATTTATAAAAGATAGACCATATAAAAAAAATGATGTAGCCATACCATTACGAATTCCATTGGTTCCATATGTCCAAAATGAAAATGACACCGCAAGCATCAAGAAACAATAAAACCAATACTCCTTAAAAAACACTTTGGATATTCTATATAATGGAAACGTATACAAAAACATACATGTTAAAAAGAAAAACTCAGATGACATTACGTATGAGCATACCTTCATGAAATGATGAAAAAGAGCATCTTTCTCTATCATAACGGTAGCACCGTTGGCATAGTTTACAAAATACCTTTTATACGTTCCCATATCACCAAAAACACCTCCTTCAACCGGTCGCAATCCTACATACAAAATAATAAACAATAGATATACATACCCTATCCAATTGATATATGAAATATTTTTTTTGTCTGTTATAGGAAGTACAAATGCATGCATCAATGTAAACAACACAATACCAAACGAGATATTTATATAAAACGAATAATATGATTGTGCAGGAACGAAATCAAACATTATGGGTTATTATTATTATTATTTAGAAATGTCTACTTTAATATTCTTTAAATCTTACAGGTAAATAGAAAGATAGTTTTATTGTTTGCAATTAACAAAACATAATTTCTTCTTAATTCTCATTTTACACTATTTTGCTCTATAATTATTAGTATTTTTTGAATCATGTGTAATATTAATAATAAAATCTATTTGATTATTAAATCTAAATAAACTAAAGTTCATAAAATAACTATCAAACCAATCTCTAAAAATCATTAATATTATTACCAATAAATACACTATCCTATACTATTACTTAGATATTTTACTGTCCTAACATTACTTATAGAATCGAATTTTACTAAACAATGGCAACCGACATTTCAAAGAGTTGCTACTTTTTTAGAAAAGCACAAAAAACCAAAATCTGTCACAATCTACTGGAATGATTACACTTAATAATATATTTTCTAACTGTTCATTAGCCTGACAAATAATTCACTCCATTGATTACATATTTTTTCTAATGAGTATCTTTTTACATTTTCCCTTGATCTGTTTCCTTTTTCTTTATGATCTTTAGTGTTATTAATAATAGAAACTACCGCTTCCGCTAATTTTTTTTCGTTATCCATTTCTACCAAAACTCCATCATCTGTGATTATATTTCCAGGACCATGTGGGCAATCAAATGATACAATAGGCAAACCACAGGTCATTGCCTCAAGTAAAACCATAGGAAAACATTCTGTTTTTGATGACATCACATACAATGAAGAATTTAACATTTTACTTTCTAAATCATTTGTCTCCCCACATAATTTAACTTGATTTCCTATATTAAAATCATCAATCATTTTTTGTAACAATTTCACATCCTGTTCTTCCCCTTTTCCATAAATCTCAAGGCGCCAATCGGGATGGGTTTGAGCAATATGCCACCAAGCTACAATTAACTTATCAAATTGTTTTACAGGAGCTATTCTTCCTGCACTTACAGCTATTTTACTAGTAAGATCAGATTTATTTTTTGGATAATTTGTGTAACTATTTGGAATAACAACAGTATTTTGAGACTTAAAATATTGCTGTTCATCATTAGTTAAAATTGCAAGACGATCATATTTTGATTCAATATAATCATTGAACCTATACATTAATCTTCTTAAAACTGATCTATTTCTTTTTCTACTTAAAGAAGCATAATGTCTTGAAGAATGAAATTCTTTTATTTTAGGAATTTTTTTATGAATAAAGGGTAAAAAATAATAATCAAACTGTGCACTAAGTGTTACAATAACATCTGGTTTGATTTTATTTATTATTCTGTTTAGTCTAAAAAAATGTTTAGGTATTTTAATAAAATTATATGGATAAAAATAACTGATTGCCCGATTGTAGTTTATTGCCAAATCTTCGAAAATTACTTCGGATTTAATTGGGTAACAAGGGGCGTTTCCTTTTTGTTCTGATGTTACAATATATACTTCGGCAATACCATTATCTATAAAATAATTGGCTTTATTTGTAAGAACACGCTCTCCTCCCCCATGTAGGTACATCTGATCTGTAATATACAATACCTTCATTTGTCCGGATATTATAACGTATTCATAAAATATTCAACAATTCTTTTTGATGCAAATCCATCTCCATATGGATTTGAAGCTTCCGACATTTTCAAGTATAATTCTTTAGAATCTATTAGTGAGGAAACTTCATTTATAATTAAATCTTTATCAGTTCCAACCAACTTTACTGTTCCGGCCTCAAGTCCTTCAGGTCTTTCTGTCGTATTACGCATAACCAAAACAGGTTTACCTATTCCCGGCGCTTCCTCTTGTATTCCTCCAGAATCGGTAAGTACTAAATAGCTTTTACTCATAAGATATACAAAAGGGAGATATTCCAAAGGTTCAACAAATACGACATTGTTCAACTCGTTTTCCAAAAAAACTTCAGAGATAGGCTTTCTTACATTTGGATTTAAATGCATTGGATATAAAAAATCAACCTCAGGATATTTCTCAGCTAATTTTTTTATTCCCAGACATATATTTTCGAACCCTTGCCCAAAATTTTCTCTTCTATGTCCTGTTATTAATACTAATTTTCTTTCGGAAGATATCCAACTCTCAAGTTTGGATTCTGATATACCAACATTTACTAAACTTGAAAAAACATCATTTTGGATATTTGTATTTTTTCTAATTTGATCCAGAACCAAGTGCAATGCGTCTATAACAGTATTACCAGTTACTATTATTTGATCTTCATTGATACTTTCATCTAACAAATTTTTTTTACTAAGTTTTGTAGGAGAAAAATGATATGTAGCAATACGCCCTGTAATTTGCCTGTTCATTTCCTCTGGCCATGGAGAATAAATATTACGGGTTCTCAAGCCTGCTTCTATATGTCCAACTTTTATTTTTTGGTAAAATGCTGCCATCGAGGCAGCTGTAGACGTGGTTGTATCCCCATGAACTAATATAACATCTGGGTTCTCTGCTTCTAAAACACCTCTTAAACCCAACAAAACGCGTGAAGTTATATCGTATAAATCTTGACCTTTTTTCATTAAATCAAGGTCAAAATCTGGTTTAATATCAAAAAGAGAAAGCACTTGATCTAGCATTTCTCGATGCTGAGCAGTTACACAAATCTTAGTTTCGAACTTCTTTGGATACTTTTTAAATTCTTTTACCAAAGGAGCCATTTTTATAGCTTCAGGTCTTGTCCCAAAAATTAATAATACCTTTCTCATAGACGTTCTTTTAATTTTTTTAAGTTGAATGTTTTTATTAAAAACTCAACAGCTTTAACTCCAATAACTCGCATTACAATTCGTTTGAATTTTGTAATTCTTTTTCGATTAGCAGGCAACCATGAACCCGAAAAATGATGTATACAATAACTGTTCTTTGTAAGTTCTATTTTTCCCGTCACCTGAGACTTTGGACAAAAATAATCTTTAGGGAAAATATGTACTTCGTCTGCTATACATTGGTATTGATTATTGGGTACAAACCCCATTTCTTTTGTCATTCTACCTATTGTAGCAGTATTTGTTAAGGTATTTAAAGTCCCATCTGGACGAATAAATGCACGATCATCATAAAAAGACAAAAGATATTTAACCCAATTACCTTCTTTTGCGCTAGCCATTAATCCAGTCGGAATATTAGTTTCGTCTTCAAAACCAGAAAATGCAGGGTATTGCAAAAAATAATCCAAGTTCCTGACTACTTCTACATCGGTATCCATATAAATACCTCCGTGATGATATAAAGCATATAACCTTACATAATCTGTAACAAAAGCAAATTTTCTAGATTCATAAGCTTGTTTTGTATATAAGTTACTATTCACATCAAACGAATCTTCGTTCCATAAATGAAGTTCATATTCTGGTAAATATTTTTTCCAGGACTCTATACATATACGTGCCAGTTTTGGCATTTCTCCTCTTCCAAACCAACAATAATGTATCACTTTTGGTATCATAAATTCTATATTATATATCCAACTTATTTAAATTTTGTAATGCTATTTCATTATTTTTTAATGTATTTTTATCACTTCTGATAAATTTTTCTTTTTTGAAACAGCAACTTTGTATTCTTTTTTTAGATTTCCTATTCCTATCATCATTATCAATTTTTCGTTCTCAGGAATATCTCCTACTTTTTTAACTTTTTTCTCAGTTGTATAAGGAAAACAAGTGTTTAAACAACATGCCCCCAACCCTTGATTATGAAATGACAATACCAAGTTCATTGAAAACAATCCACCATCAACATATACCTGATTACTTTCCAAAGTAGTAAATGCCTTGGTATCTGTGGTAATTATTACTAATCTATTAACACTATCTGTAAACCCGTTATTTCCTCCTTGTAATTTTAATAATTCTAAAATTTGTCCTTTTTTCGTAAAAATATGGGCCATCCAAGATTGTCTATTACATACAGAAGGTGCATGCTTGGCAATATCAACGGCTCTTTCTATTGTTTGTATATCTACATCCTTATTGTCAAAATTTCTTACCGAAAAACGACTTTTAACAAAAGATTCAAAATCTATATTTATAGATTCTTCTAATTCCATTTTAGAAATCATTTTTGTACCCCCGTCATTTTTAGAACTACTATTACTAATAAATTCTATTACTCTATTAAAAAAATTATTGTCTAAATCAACATTGTTATTTTTATTAAACTCTATATATTCGGATAGGCAATTTTTGATAGAAGAAGTTAACTCATCTTCTCCATATTGTTTTATATAATTTGAAGTTTTATCCAATAAAAGTTGAATCTTTTTTTCACCAAAACCCATACGGGGATTTGGTAAAGCCAAACCTTTTTCTACAATATGATATTGTTTTGTCAAAAATGCTCTCTCACTTTTTCTACTTTTAAATTTATCGTTTCTAAAATAATATTTGTAAAAAATTTTAAGATCATAAATTTTATTAGCAATATCACCTAGAGAAGTTTGCCAAAAAATGACGGCATGTAATTTTGATTTTAATCTTGCAAACATTTTAAATCTCTTTTAATTCTTTTGGTTACCTAAAGCATTCTGAAGAAAACTCTTTGAATGATTAATTAATGAAGACAACTTAGGTTTCATCTTTTCATAATCAATTACATAATCATAATTTTGAACTTGTTCTTGATCTAAGACAAGTACTTCGGGAATTTCTAGTAACCTTGTAACATCTCGCATACGGGTATTAATTTTTTCAAATCGATTAAAGACAGTGAATTGTTTCTCAAAAATGATCGAAAAAGCCACTGCATGAAATGAGTTTGATATAACGAACTTTGCATGTTGTATTAATGATAGAAATATATCAGGACCTTCAAGACTATAATCTTCATCAGCATACTTAATATTACTATTCACAGTAACTATTTTACAATTATATTTCTCTTTCATTTTAGTAGCGAAACTTTGTATCAACGAATCACTATCGCAATCGTAAACAAAAATATAATTTTCTTCTTTTTTTGGAGCGCTCAACTTTTCCCAATCTACGGGAGTTAATAAAAATACTGGATCTAAGACCTGTGTTGCCCTGTCAATTCCTAAATCTATTAAGATATCAATTCCTGAAGGTTCTCGAGTAGAAATATGATCTAATTTGGATACCTTTTCTTTAACAAAATCTTTGATATCATCTTTTAATTTATCAATAGCAAAACTTGCGGCGTAGGAAATTTTCAACTTATTATTAGGAACAAAATCAAGATAAAAAGATGGGTCTTTTCCATTTGGAAAAAAAGAATTCCATATCTGATCACTACCACATATAAATGCATCTGCTTCAGGCACATCAGCCTTTAACTCTTCATTCGTTTTATATAACTTTACTGTTGATTCAATAAACCTTCTTGAAAATTCATCAAAATTTTTCTTCCTTTTTAAAACCTTTAATCGTTCTGGAAGTTTTATGATTAGATATACAGTTTTTAAAATAATATTCTTCTCATATCTTGGATTGGATATCCTCCAGAGATTAAAATGATTACTTAAATAGTCGGGTTTATAATGAATAGTTTGAGCATCATGACCTAAGCTTTTCAAAAATGCTAATAATGCGTATTCTTGTAAACTAGCTCCATGATTATATACTTCATGACAAGTGATCGTTTTTATTTTCATGACTTACCTGTTAATTCTTGAAAAAGTTTTTCCCATTTGGGCATTATATTTTCTGGGAGATATCTTTTTGCATTCTTTCTTGCTTTTGTACCCATTTCTTTTCTAAGCTTTTCATTAGCCATTAATTCTTGTAGTTTTTCTTTAAAACTACTTTCATCATTTAACTTAATCAAATATCCATCTTCTCCATCCTTTATTATATCTGAAGGTCCTGTTGGACAATCATATGACACACAAGGTAATCCAGATGACATTGCTTCTATTAAAACCATAGGAAGTCCTTCTGCTTCTGAAGTCATTATAAATATGGATGATTCTTTTAATTTTTGAGGTATCTCATTTGATCGACCATGTAAAATTACTTTATTTTGTAATTGCTCTTCTTCGATCATTTTTTTATAATGAGAAAATCTTATTCCATCTCCATAAATATCTAATGTCCAATCAGGAAAAGATTTGACTATCGTTTTCCAAATTTTTATTTGTTTATCAAAACCTTTTCTATCATCATTCATACTACCAATACTGATCACTTTCTTTTCGTTAAGTAGTGAAGAGGTTTTTGGATAAGCTTCTATCATATTTTCGACAACGATAGTATTATTACCATAGTTCTCTGCGTCTTGATCTCCTTGAGTTAGAAGTACAAGTCTATTATATTTTTTAAATTGCTTATACAACATAGCATACAATATCTTATATCTAATTCTAGTTTTAAAAGACTTCATTAGTTTTGCCCTAAGACGCACTGCTCCTTTTGAAAAATGAAACTCTCTTACTTTTGGAATACCTGGACTTATATATGGAATAACATAATCATGATATCCTCTTTCTACCGCAAGAATAACATCTGGTTTAATTTCCTTAAATTTTTGATCATACAATTTCCTTATTCGAAAAACATTCATCCAATAGGTTAAACCTGGTATCGTTTTTCCTTTTTGCAATGAAGATGTATTCATATCATGAATATGAATATTTGGTGAAAAATCATAGCACAAAGGAGCTCTATGCTGATCTATAATAAGAATATGCACATCATACCCTAATTTATCAACCATATAATTAACCTTACTTGCCAAAACTCTTTCGGTACCGCCAGGTTTGGCAAGTGATCCAATACAATATGCTATCTTCATTTTTTTATCCATTCCTATCAGTTTTATACTTTTCTATAAAAGTTTTCTGATCTTTATAAAAATCTTCTATTCTATCTTTTATTATTTCGGTATCCCACTCCCACCAACAAATTTTGTTTAATTCCTCTACCGTTTGATTATCATTCTTTATTTTTATCACCTTTGCTGGTACTCCTCCAATTATTGAATAATCAGGAATATCAGATTTTTCAGTTACCACGGAATTTGCTGCTATAGTCACACCATTTCCTATCTTTACTCCAGGCATAATATACGCCCCCATACCGATCCATACATCGTTCCCAATCGTTATCCCAGCTTTCTGTTTTATTTGATCTAAAAATGCTTTTTTATTTTTTCCAGAGTTTAGATTCGTACCCCTTTTGTAAAGATTGTTAACCAAAGGATATGAAGTTATTGAAGGTGCCCCATGAAAAGCTTCGTCTACTATAAATTTCACTCCATTTGCTATACTACAAAATTTACCAATTTGTAAAGGAGCATCTGTCCATCGATATACTATCGCTCCATTATCGTAAGTATGTTTTCCTATTTTAGTAAACGGATCATTTTTAAGAAAAACATAATCATGAATTTTTAAAACCTGACGATAATCAACACCTAATATTCGCCACAATAAAGTCCTTAATTTGAAAATCATAGTTTATAAAGTTTTAGGTTTTATTTTCAATAATTTCATTAACTTATATAAATATTCTTTAATCATATCTTTTTCAAAAACAATCATACCGAAATAAAACATAATCAAAAAGTAAACAAGCGAATACAATATTGATTTACTTACAAAATTTAGCCATCCATTTCCAGGAATAAAATTGATGAAATATCCAATTATTAATATCAAGATTAAAGCTATCATAGTTCTACTAAAAAGTTCTTTAAAGAATCTTTTGATATTAATTTTTACAACTCTATGGTAATAAAAGTTCATTATTATCTGTCCAGACAACCAACCAAATATAGTACCCGATATCATTCCTGTAGCTCCATTTTTCACTGCTAATACTGCTCCTATTGCAGTACCAATAACCACAGAAATCAAATACAAAATTGCCTTAAAAGCCAATTTACTTCTTGCTTCTAGAACAGAGTTTGCAAACGATTGTACTAATGGGAACGTATATGCTATCATAATCATCAATGCAATTATCCAAGAATCATAATATGATTCTCCAACCCATAACAATACAAATTGTTTCCCATATAAAGCGAATGCTCCTAAAATATACATTAATACTATAAAAGAAAGACGACCTATTTTAATCATCATTGCAGTTAATTCTTCTCCGCTGGCATTAGCTACAATCATTTGGGTAGCTTTAGGTAAAAAAACACTTGAAATCGCCGTCGAAAAAGCTCCATAGTAAGTTCCTAGCATAACTCCAACTGCAAAAATAGCTACTACTGTTGTATCTGTCATAACCCCTAAAACTATTTGTCCCACTCGCCATTGAAATTGAGCTATTATTATGAAAACAAAAATCCAAATAGAATAACTAAATATTTCTTTTACAAAAGACATTTGAATATTATGAAGTTTGAATTTTACTTTTAATTTTTTAAACACAAAAATGGCATTAGCTATAATAACTATGATGTTCATTATAGTATCCAAAATAACTATAGAAATTGCTTTTCCTCCTAAGAAAAGAATAGCTACTAAAACTAAAGATCTTATTATATATCGAGAGATATCGACTGATTTTGGAAAGACAAACTGTTCATATCCTGAAGAAATCCCTTTAAAAGCTCCTCCTGGTAAAGTAATAGCTAAATTAAAAATCAAAATAATAAACATTATTTTGGCTTTAACTATTTGCTCTTTATCTAAAGAAGATCCAAAAATACTATCCAAATTATAATAACATATGGCACCAATTATGATTACAATTACCGAGATTAGTGAATAAATTAGTATAGTAATAGCCAAGAAATTCTCTTCTCCTTTTTTATCCTTTTCGGCTTTATATTTTGCTACAAATCTTACTATTGTATGGTGCAGACCAAAATCCAAGATAGCTATATAACCTACAAATGCTCCGATTAAAGTATAGAGTCCAAACTCAGCATCTCCTAATTTTCTAATAATAAATGGAGTAAGTAATAACCCAATAACATTCGTAAGAATAATTGTACTATAATTTAATATAGCCCCTTTTTTTAATTGGCTCAAAATGATTGGTCTTAAGTTGTTATACTATCGTTTGATTAGCTTATATTATAATCTTCCGTGTACCTTTTCTTTCAAAATTCCTTTAACATCATACAGAATACCATTTGGTGCAAGCATAGATTTTAAATCTATATCTAAAAATTCTTTATGTGCTACAGTTAATATCACTGCCTCAAATTTCTCTTTTGGTAAATGTATTGTTGTTTCAAGATTGTATTCATGCATTACTTCATTAGGATTTGCCCATGGGTCATATACGGTAACATCGGTTCCAAAATCTCTTAGTTGTCTAATGACATCAACTGCTCTTGTATTACGAACATCAGGACAATTCTCTTTAAATGTGACTCCGAGCACTAATACTTTAGCTCCTTTTATATGAATATCGTGTTTCACCATAAGCTTAATTACTTCTGATGACACATACTTCCCCATACTATCATTTAATCTACGTCCTGCCAAGATTATTTCTGGATGATATCCAAATTCTTGTGCTCGTTGTGCCAAGTAATAAGGATCGACACCAATACAATGACCTCCTACAAGTCCTGGTTTAAAAGGGAGAAAATTCCATTTGGTTCCAGCTGCTTCAAGCACATCATTGGTATCTATATCCATTAAGTTAAAGATTTTAGCCAATTCATTAACAAAAGCGATATTAATATCTCTTTGCGAGTTTTCGATTACTTTGGCTGCTTCTGCTACCTTTATAGTTGGTGCTAGATGAGTCCCTGCAGTAATAATAGAAGCATATAAATCATCAACTTTTTTTCCAACTTCTGGAGTGGATCCAGCGGTAACTTTCAGGATTTTCTCTACTGTATGCTTTTTATCTCCCGGATTGATTCGCTCTGGTGAATATCCTGCAAAGAAATCTTCATTAAATTTTAACCCACTTATTCGCTCCAATACAGGAACACATTCTTCCTCGGTAACTCCTGGATATACTGTTGATTCATAAATAACTATATCTCCTTTTTTAAGTACCTTAGCAACTGCTTCACTAGATTTATACAAAGGCGTAAGGTCGGGTCTGTTATTTTTATCTACAGGAGTAGGTACAGTAATTACATAATAATTACAACCTTTTATATCTTGTATATCAGAAGAACAGTAGAGTCCATTTTCGCTTAAATCTCCGCTATCCTTTAACACTGATTTTAGTAACTCATCTTCTATTTCCAAAGTAGAGTCGGTTCCTGAACATAATTCTTTGATTCTTTTTTCATTAATATCAAAACCAATTACAGAGTATTTGGTAGCAAATAACCTTGCTAGAGGTAGTCCTACATATCCCAATCCGATGATCGCAATTTTAATATCTTGCATAATTATTCTTTATTTATTTACTAGAAAATTGGAGTTATTTTAGATATTCCCAATACCACTTTACTGCTTCTTTTAATCCTGATTTAATATCAAATTTTGGGTCATACCCCAAAAGTGTTTTCGCTTTATCAACAGAAGCTAAAGAATGCGGAATATCCCCTTTACGTTCTGGTCCATACACAATATCTACATCTGCAATAGCTGCATCATATGTAGATAAATATTCTTTTAACAAAACTGTTAATTCATTTAGTGTTGTTCTCTCTCCATATGCTGTATTATAGACGTTATTTATTGCTTCTTGATTATCAGAAACTATCGCCAATAAATTCATTTGGATTACATTATCTATATAGGTGAAATCTCTTGAAAATAAACCATCTCCATTAATTACGGGAGATTCATATTTCATAAACTGCATTACAAATTTTGGAATAACTGCAGCATATGCTCCATTAGGATCTTGCTTACGCCCAAATACGTTGAAGTATCGTAACCCTACTGTATCTAAATCGTATGTTTTTTTAAAATTATCTGCATATAGCTCATTAACATATTTGGTTATAGCATATGGAGACAATGGTTTCCCTATGTTTTCTTCTACTTTAGGCAAAGCTTCAGAATCGCCGTATGTCGAAGAACTTGCGGCATAGATAAAACGTTTTACTCCAGCATCTCTAGAGGCCACCAGCATATTAAGAAATCCTCCTACATTAACGTCATTACTGGTAATAGGATCATTGATTGAGCGTGGCACAGAACCTAATGCAGCCTGATGTAATACAAAATCAACAGCATTACATGCTTTATGACAATCATCAAGATTTCTAATATCTGCTTCAATAAAAGTAAAGTTAGATTTTTTTAGAAGTGGATCAATATTTTTTTGGTGTCCTGTTGCAAAATTGTCTAATCCTATTACAGTACTTCCTATATCTAAAAGTGTTTCGCAAAGATTAGACCCTATAAACCCTGCTGCACCAGTTACTAGTATTTTTGAAGAACGAAGATGTTCTAGTTGTTTCGCATTCATGAATTATAATTTTAAGCCCCTGTTTTTTAGTACAAAAGACTATGCATTTGCATAATCAGCGCGAAATTAACATTTACTTATAGAACATACAACATATGTTAAAGGGGATTTTGCCCCTATTTAAAATTTATAATATTTTGTTAACCTTAAAAACCTTTAATCAACGCAAAAAATACAAATAAACTCCTGAAAATCATATCATTAAAAACAAAACACATTGTGAAAATTTAGTAACTAAAATTTCACAATGTGTTAAAAAAAAAAATAATCCTTAAGGTTATTTACAGCATCATACTAGTATATATCCACAAAAAAACAACTTGTATCTAAACTAGAATTCTAACAGCAATAACAACTCTTCTTCAAATCTGTTTTTAGCCAAATATTGAGTTTCAAGATTAGTATCAAATGGAATTGGAGTTTGTAAACTCGCTACTCGTTTTACTGGTGCATCAAGAAATGTAAAGCAATTTTCCATAATTAATGCTGAAATATCTGAAGCTATACCTCCAAAAAGTGAGTCTTCTTGCAAAATAATAACTTTACCTGTTTTCTTCACTGATTGATATATTGCCTCTGTATCCAAAGGTTGCAGTGTTCTTAGATCAATAAGATCTGCATTGATCTGTGTATGTTTTTCTAACACATCCAACGCCCAATGTATGCCCGCCCCATAACTAATAACAGTAATATCTTCTCCCTCTTTTAATATAGAAGCTTTACTTAATGGTAAATTATAATATCCTTCGGGAACCTCTTGACGAATACTTCTATACAGTGCTTTATGTTCAAAAAACAACACTGGATTGGGGTCTTCTATCGCTGTAGCCAGCAAGCCTTTTGCATCATATGGAAATGCTGGATATACAACTTTAAGTCCCGGTGTTTTGGTGAACCAAGCTTCATTCGTTTGGCTATGAAACGGCCCTGCCCCAACACCTGCACCACATGGCATTCGAATCACAACATCTGCCGATTGGTTCCATCGATAATTTGATTTTGCCAATAAATTAACTATCGGATTAAACCCTGAAGACACAAAATCAGCAAATTGCATTTCGACAACAGCTTTATAATCATTAACAGACAAACCGTATCCTGCAGAGACAATTCCTGACTCACAAATTGGAGTATTGCGTACTCGTTCTTTTCCAAAGGCTTCTAAAAAACCTTCGGTTATTTTAAAAACTCCTCCATATTCTGCTATATCCTGCCCCATAATCACAAGCCTATGATATCGGTGCATACTTTCTTTTAAACCATCAGAAATAGCATCAATTAATCTTAGTTCTTTTGTATCGGTACCCGGTTTTATTTCCTGATATTCAAATGGTACATATACATCATTTAATTCTTTATCCAAATTAACATCAATCGCTTCTTCGGTATTTGCGCGTCCCCAATTGGTTTCTATTTCAGTTTTTATAATGGATTTTTTCTCAATATCCTCTTCTTCAGAAATTATTCCCCTGTCAATCAGGTAATTCTTATAATTTTCTATAGGATCCTTAACACTCCAATATTCCATTAATTCCTTAGGTACATACTTAGTTCCACTTGCTTCTTCATGCCCTCGCATTCTAAAAGTCTTAAACTCTAATAAAACCGGTCGTGGATTCTCCCTAATACTTTTGGCCAAATTGCAAACCTTATCATATACTTCTAATATATTATTTCCTTCTATAATATGAGATTCCATACCATATCCAATACCGCGTTCTGCAATATGCTTACAATTATACTGTTCGCTAGTGGGTGTCGACAAACCATAGCCATTATTTTCTACACAAAACAACACTGGCAAGTTCCATACCGAAGCGATATTAAGTGCTTCATGAAAATCTCCTTCACTAGTCCCTCCTTCTCCTGTAAATACTGCAGTAATTTTATTGTTCTTTTTTAAGAGATTACCCATAGCAATACCGCACGCTATTCCCATTTGCGGACCCAGGTGAGAAATCATACCAATAATATTATAATCCTGTGTTCCGAAATGAAAAGAACGATCACGTCCTTTGGTAAATCCATTTGCTTTTCCTTGCCATTGACTAAACAATCGATATAGAGGAATGTCTCTTGTTGTAAATACTCCTAAATTTCGATGCATTGGCAATATATACTCCTCGCTTTCTAAAGCAGCTGTTACACCAACTGAAATTGCCTCCTGCCCTATCCCGCTAAACCACTTAGATATTTTTCCTTGTCGTAACAACACAAGCATTTTCTCTTCAATAAGCCTAGGTTTAAGCATTTTGAGATATAGCGAGATCAGCTGATCATCTTTGTATTTTTTTCGGTCAAAATGTAGCTCTATTTTTTCCTTTGAAATGTGCTCCATAGCAGAAAATTTGTGAAGTAAAAATACTTATTTTTACTTCACAACTCGCATCTCAATTATAATATTATTAAGTAGTTGTTAATTTACCTTAAACAATTCTACGAATTAGTTAAATTTACCATGAATTAAGGATTATGTGTTCATAAATGACAAATTTGACCGATATTTTACAACAACAAATAAATTTGAAGTGCTATTAGGAATTTTTGGTCAAATACACCTATTTTAGTGCTGTTAATCCACAAAGAATAGACTAATGAATAATATACCAAGCGTAGATTTGGCAGATTTTTTATCAAATGACCCTTCGCGAAAACAAAAATTTGTCAACGAAATAGGAAAAGCTTATGAAGAAATAGGTTTTGTCGCATTAAGAAATCATTTTTTGAGTGATGAACTTGTAAAAAACTTATATAAGGAAATTAAAGATTTTTTTGCGCTACCTAAAGACACTAAAGAAAAATATGAAATTGAAGGGTTAGGTGGTCAAAGAGGGTATACTTCTTTTGGTAAAGAACATGCTAAAGGTAAAAAAGAAGGAGACCTTAAAGAGTTTTGGCATTTTGGACAAGAACCAGATGCAGATGCTAAATTAATTGAAGAATATCCTGCTAATGTTCTTGTCGAAGAACTTAAAGATTTTAATAGTACAGGAATGGAAGCCTATAAAATGCTCGAAAAGACAGGAATATATGTACTTAGAGCATTAGCTATATATATAGGTCTTGACGAACATTATTTTGATCATTGGGCAAGCAATGGAAATAGTATTTTACGCCCTATTCATTACCCTCCTATTCAAAAAGAACCTAAAGGCGCAGTTAGAGCCGGAGCACATGGAGATATCAATCTGATTACATTGTTAATGGGAGCTTCAACAGGAGGATTACAAGTTCAACATAGAGATGGAAAATGGATTGATGCGCTCCCTAAAGAGGATGAACTAGTTATTAATGTTGGAGATATGTTAGAACGACACACCAATAATAAGCTTCGATCTACAATACACCAGGTAGTAAACCCTCCTAAAGATCAATGGGGAGAACCAAGGTATTCTATTCCTTTCTTCATGCATCCAAGAAGTGACATGAAGCTAAATTGCTTAGAAGAGTGTGTTACCGAAGATAATCCTAAGCACTATAAGGATATTACAGCAGGAGAATTCTTGCATCAGAGACTTGTAGAAATTGGACTAATAAAAAAATAGGCTTATTTATGGATTTACAAGATCAATTAAAAAATTTATTTCCTGATCACCAACCTGAAGAGGAAGAAAATGTGCAGGATCATCAAGATCAAATATGGATGCAGGATGACCCTATACTTTGTAAGTATGAAAAGCGAAAGGGAAAACCCATAACTATACTTGAAGGATATACAGGTGCAGATGAAGACTTTAAAAAACTCGCTAAAGAATTAAAAACTCGCCTAAGTGTTGGTGGAAGTTTTAAAAATGATGCTATAATCATACAAGGTGATTATAGAAATCAAATTATGGATATTCTTAAAGAAAAAGGATTTAGAGTAAAACGTGTTGGAGGATAATAATTAATAGCTATTTTGAAAAAAAACACATTACATATTACTAACGGGGATAGCCTAACTCATAGAATGAAAGAGCTAGGTCTCGTTACCGGTGAATTTATGACCTGGCGCGAAATGCTTTGCGAAGGGCCTACTGAAATTGAAGTAGAAACAGATAATTCTATTAAAAAACGAGCAGCTTTTCTAAAGAAATATTACAGAATCGATGCTTCTGATTATGAAGAAAAATTTGTTTCACAACTCAAAAAAATAGATAATCTTACTAGTTATACCGAAATCATATTGTGGTTCGAATATGATTTATTCTGTCATATTAATATGATTGCAGCCATTAGTCTACTACTTCGCAAAGGAATTAAAGACATTCCTGTTTATTTGGTTTGCAGTGGTAGGATTGAGCACGAGAAAAAACTGTTTGGACTTTGCGAATTATCTGACAGTCAACTAAAAGAACATTACAAAAATAAAATTTTATTAACAACAGATGATCTTGAATTTGCTTCTCACATCTGGACCTTATACTGTGAATCAAAACCGCAGAAAATAGCAGGACAAATTAAGAGAGATTCTTCTTTTGAATATATGTCTATATGCTTAAGAGCACATTTGCAACGTTTTCCTAATATGCTAACAGGGCTTAATATTTTAGAGCATAATATCTTAGAAATGATAGATAATTACCACATCAAGAATATTAAACAACTTATGGGGTATGCTTTAGAGTATCAAGGGTATTATGGATATGGCGACATGCAGATGAAACGTGTTCTTGCTAGACTTTTTCAGTTTTTGGATCAAACAAAAGACAGGCTTTTATTATCTGAAAGAGGAAAACTAGCATTACAACAGAAAAAAAACTTCTACAATACACAAATATTAGATTGGTATTATGGAGGTGTCAAAAAATATGATTACTTATATAATAATGAAACGCACACACTATTAAAATTATAATATGGCTATAGCCGAATCCGAACTTATTCTTAATGATGATGGTAGTATTTACCATCTAAATCTTAGACCCGAACATCTTGCCAAAAACATAATAACTGTTGGAGATCCTGATCGAGTTGACCAGATAACGCAATATTTTGAAACTATTGAATACAAAATTCAGAAACGAGAATTTCATACACAGACAGGAATTTACAAGGGACATAGAATCACTGTAATTTCTACAGGTATTGGCACCGATAATATAGACATTGTATTTAATGAATTAGATGCATTAGTAAATATTGACCTCACCACTCGTAAAAATAAAACAGAACACACTGCGCTACATATTGTACGCATAGGAACTTCTGGATCAATACAACCCGATATTCCTATTGATAGTTTTGTAGTTTCAGAAATTGCCACCGGTTTTGATAGTCTTTTACATTTCTATAAAAGTAGCCATGTACAATTACCAGAAATTTCAAAAGCGCTGACTAAACATTTAGACCTAGATCAAAATAAATCAATGCCGTATACTGTAGTATACGATAAAAAATTGGGAGAACATATGCTAAGTAGTATAGTTCAAAAAGGGCATACACTCACTAATGTAGGTTTTTATGGTCCACAAGGGAGAGTGTTGAGATTACCTCTACAAGATAATGAGCTCAATACAAAAATAGCCTCTTTTGCTTATGAGAATAAAAAAATAACCAATTTAGAAATGGAAACTGCCGGCATGTACGGAATGGCAAAATTGTTAGGACACAAAGCCGTATCCATGAATGCCATTGTAGCTAATCGCGCTACTGGAGAATTTAGTAAAAACCCAAAAGAAACTGTTAATAAACTTATCAAATACACTTTAGATAAGATAGTAAGTTACCATATATGAATAGTATGTATAGAAAATAAAAAAGAATGAGTAGTAGGTCCTCATTCTTTTTTCATTACTTAGTTAGTAATCAGAAACTTCTAAACATATTAACCAAATAATATTTTAAGACTAATCAATAAATTAGTCAGTAACAATACTGCAATAAAGATTACAATGCCATTCTCAAGAGAATTATTTTTTAACTTCGCAACCTTTACATATGTCTTTTTATTTTTTAAAAAGTTCTTTTTCATAGCAATATTGTTTTTATTTGGGGTTAAAACTTTTTAAAGATATATTTCTTTAAAATAGTAATAGTACAAATATATAAAAACCATTTATTTTTATCGTTAAAAAACACAAATAATCGATGAAATACACAATTATTAATATCGGATAGCATGCATACTATAAAAATAGGTGGTGTTCCCGAGCACTTCAATCTACCTTGGCATTTAACTATTGAAGACGGAAGCTATCTAAAAAACAATATACAATTAGAATGGACTGAATATCCTGGTGGTACAGGAGCCATGTGTGAAGCTCTAAGAAATGAGGATATCGATATGGCAATAATCCTTACCGAAGGTATTGTAAAAGATATTATAGCTGGTAATCCAAGTAAAATTGTACAAACATATATTCAAACACCTCTTGTATGGGGAATTCATGTAAGTGCACAATCAGGATACACTCATCTCTCTGATCTTCAAAATACAAAAGCCGCTATTAGCAGGTATGGATCAGGTTCTCATTTAATGGCTTATGTAAATGCTCAAAACCAAAAATGGGATACGTCTCATCTACAATTTGAAGTTGTAAAAAATCTAGATGGAGCAGTTGAAGCATTAACTAACGGAAAAGCTGATTATTTCATGTGGGAACATTTTACAACAAAACCATTGGTTGACAATGGTACTTTTAGGCGAGTTATAGACTGCCCTACTCCCTGGCCTTGTTTTGTGATAGCCGTTAGAGAAGATATACTCGATTCAAAAAAAGAAGAAATAAAGACAATTCTTGATATCATAAACACAACCACTACAGATTTTAAGCATATCCCAAGCATAGACAGAACTCTTTCCTATAGATATGATCAACAATTAGAAGACATACAAAAATGGCTACAGCATACAGAGTGGAGTCAATCTCTTATCAAAGAAGAAACACTTATCGAGGTTCAAGATTACTTATTCAATTTACAAATCATTAACAAAAAAATAACCCCAAAAAAATTGATTTATGACATTTAGGGTCTTCATAAACTTAAATTCAAATTAAAAAAGTGAAATACAAGGGTAGGGATATCTTAATATAAAGCGTTACTTAATAAAGGATATTTATAAAAATAAGTGCAAAGATATCATATATTAAGTGCATAAGATAAACCTTTAGCAAAGTATCAATTTTTAAATATCTATGTAGCAAGCATCTATACAAATAAAAAAAATTGTACATTTGCAAAGCCTACCCCCAATAAAATGAACTAATTATTAGTGCATACGCAACCATTTATGGTTAATTGCATCTAATAATTAACTAACAAATCTATTATGGCAACTTTTTTAATAATACTCGTTGGTCTTGTCGCTTTCAATTTTATTTTACTTAAATTAAGTACACAATCTGTTGATACGAACAAGAATAAATCAAGAACACCAAAAATTAAGATTAACTCTATATCTAAGGATACTTCAGACAAGTCGAAATCTTCAGATATACCTAACGCTGCATAAGTATATTTTACCAATTTATTTCAGCTTGGTTGGTTTCAACCAAATATGAATTGGTTTTACTAAAATGCTTATTGCCAAACCAGTATCCTCTATTAGCGCTTAATGGAGAAGGATGACCACTAGTTAAAACATGATGTTTTGATCGATCGATCTTAGCGCCTTTTTTCTTAGCATAACCACCCCACAACAAAAAAACAACACTTCTTTTTTTATCAGATATAGTTTGTATAACAGCATCGGTAAATTGCTCCCAACCTTTATTTTGATGAGATCCAGCTTGATGTGCTCTAACAGTTAAAGTAGCATTCAATAATAAAACTCCCTGCTTTGCCCAACGTTCTAAATTTCCATTTGATGGATAAGTTAGTTCTAAATCTGTTTCAATTTCTTTAAAAATATTAATCAATGAAGGAGGCATAGTAATACCATCATTAACAGAGAAACACAAACCGTTGGCCTGCCCAACTCCATGATATGGATCCTGACCAATCACAACCACTTTAACATCATCAAAACCACAATGATCAAAAGCAGAAAATATTTCACTTCCATTTGGGTAACATGTGTTATTTTTATATTCTGTTTTCACAAAATCTGCTAATGAACCAAAATATGGCTTATCAAATTCTTCCTCAAGTTGCTGATTCCAAGAGGATTCAATATTTACATTCATATAGATGTCAAAAAATTATAGCAATTGTGTACTTTTGCCCTGTTCTAAAATTGATCGAATATAACCCAAAAATAGGGTAAAAAAAAGTATGATTCGCATTTCTAAAAAAACACTAGACGACCTAGAATTTGATACTGTGCAGAAACATGTTGCAGAACAGTGTAGTACAGATTTTGGTAAGTTGAAAGCATTACAAATTGTTCCCTTCGATACTGAAGAGCAACTTCATATTGCCCTACAGGAAGTATTCGAATATAAATCTTCATTATTAAATGATACTCGTATACCCAATCATGGATTCGATAGTATTAATAAAGAAATTCAATTATTGAATATTGAAAATACATTTTTAGAAGCTTTGAATTTAAAACGATTGGTTTCTATTAGTACTACTACTAATGATTTGCTATATTTTTTCAGAAAAAATGCAGAGCTATACCCTACGCTCTATCAAACATCTTCTGGAGTAGTATTTACTAAAGAAATTATTAATCTAATCGAAATCGTGATTGATAAGTTCGGAGAGGTTAAAGACAATGCTTCTCCTGTATTACAACGTCTTCGAAAAGATATTCATAGTGTACAAGGAAAATTAAACGGAAGTTTCGGAAAAGACTTATCTCGATATAACAGCTTGGGATATCTAGATGAAATTAAAGAAAGTGTTGTAGATAACAGAAGAGTTCTAGCGGTAACTGCCATGTATCGGCGTAAAGTAAAAGGTGCCATCATGGGGAATTCTAAAACCGGAAGTATTGTTTACATAGAACCCGAAGCTACTTTACAATATAGTCGTGAACTCAGTAATCTTCAATATGAAGAACGAGAAGAAATCGTAAAAATATTGAAAGAACTAACTAATAAATTACGACCATTTATTGAGCTATTAGAGCACTATCAAGAATACTTAAGTGATGTAGATGTTGTTTCTGCAAAATCAAAATATGCAGGTCAACTTAATGCAGTATTGCCAAAAATCACAACAGATAGAGAATTAACACTTAAAGATGCTTATCACCCATTACTATATCATACTAATAGAATAAAAGGAGAGAAAACCTTCCCTCAAACCATAACATTAAATGAGAATAATCAAATCATTGTTATTTCTGGTCCCAATGCCGGAGGGAAAAGTATTACTTTAAAAACTATAGGTCTACTACAAATAATGTTACAAAGCGGAATGCTCATTCCTGTACACGAATACAGTAGAATGTGTTTATTTGACGTTATTCTTACTGATATTGGGGACAATCAATCTATAGAAAATCATCTAAGTACCTACAGTTATCGTTTGAAAAACATGAATTATTTCTTGCGAAAATGTAATAACAAAACGTTATTTCTAATTGATGAATTTGGAACAGGTAGTGATCCAGAACTTGGTGGAGCACTAGCCGAAGCTTTCCTTGAGGTTTTCTATGAAAGAGGATCTTTTGGGATTATCACGACACATTATGCCAATTTAAAAATGCTGGCTAATGAGTTACCGAATATGAGTAATGCAAATATGTTATTTGATTCAAAAACATTAGAACCTCTATTTAAATTACACTTAGGTGAAGCAGGAAGCTCTTTTACTTTTGAAGTAGCTCAAAAAAATGGGATCCCTTATAGCCTTATCAATAAAGCAAAGAAAAAGGTAGAACGCGGTAAAATTCGTTTTGATAAAAGTATTGCTAATCTTCAAAAAGAGCGATCCAAACTACAAAAAACTACTGCAGGGCTTAAAACCAAAGAGCAAAAAGCAGAGGAAGAAAAAGATCGCCTAGAGAAGACCAACCAGCGTATTCAACGTAAGTTGGAAAGCTATCAGGAGTTATATGATGGTAATCAAAGAATGATCTATCTGGGTCAAAAAATAGATGATCTCAGTGAAAAATACTTTAACAATAAGAAAAAAAGAGAGCTAATCAACGAGTTTATAAAAATCGTTGAAGTAGAAAACTCCAAACGAAAAAAACAAAGCGTAAAACAACGAAAAGTAGAAAAAGCAAAAGAGGAAAAAGTCGTAAAAGAAGTTATCGGAAAAGTGCAGGTTATTCGTAAAAAGAAAAAGGAGGAAAAAAAGAAAGAAGAAAAAATCGAAGCAGCAAAACCAAAAGTGACTTTAAAAATTGGTGATCGAGTACGAATGATTGATGGAAGATCTATAGGCACTATAGATACTTTAGAAAAAGGAAAAGCTATTGTTAATTATGGAATTTTTACCACTAATGTAAGCATTGATCAATTAGAATTTGTAGAAAGAAAAAAATAAGCTCTGAATGGAAATCTATCTTTACTTAAGTACTTATATTATCTTAATTATTGGTTTATCGATATATATATCCAGATCATCATCAAGTGAAGATTTCCTTATCGGAGGGAGAAATAAAAGTGCGTACGCCATTTTATTCTCTAAATTCGCAGGAGCCATTGGAGTGAGTACTCTAATTACCTATACGGGTTATGCATATAAATTTGGCTGGGGACTTTTCGCCATGTCTATAGGATCAGTAGTTGGTTATTTTTTATTTGCATTTTGGGCTGCGCCTAAAATAAAAAAACTATCAGCACAGGGTAAATTCTATACACAAGGAGACCTACCCGCTTTTGTTACGAGCAACAAAAATACTGGTATCATTACTAACGTTATAACCATAGTAGTTCAGTTTTTCTGGATATTATTATCCCTGGCAGGTGGTGCAAAAATCATTGCATTTTTCGAAATTCTGCCTTATGAAACCGCATTACTAATTACAGCAATAGTAGTTATGGTGTATGTATTATTTTCTGGTTTTAAAGCTGTAATCGTTACCGATGTTTTTCAGGCAGTAATTATAATCGTATTTCTCTGTATATTAATTTACGGAATGTTTGATGTTAAGGATTTTGGTACCATTCTTAGCAGTACTACAGGTCAAAATGTAACTATAGGTAGCATTATAGGTTTAGTTCTTTACGGAGGGTTATCTGTTTTTGGGCTAGCAGATCGATATCAGCTTTGTTATGCCGCTAAAGATGAGAAATCATTAAAGAGAGGATTGAGTCTTGCCATTATTCCTGTCTTAGGTATCGTTTTCCTATTGCTTTTAATAGGACTGTACACCTATATTCAAAATCCCAACTTAGATCCCGATACTGTATTTGTTTATGCTATGCAAAACTTTATATCACAATCATGGCTACCACTTTTACTCGTGCTTTTTTTTGCAGGTTTAATGAGTACTGCAGATACTTCAATTTTTGCAGTGGCTTCTCATATTGTATCCAATACTAAAAAAGAGGGAAAAGTAAAATCTTTACGATATGCTACTATAATTACCGTTATTGTTGCTTTTGTAGTAGCTCTATTTTGGAGGAGTATTGTTGATATAACTATTGTAGGGGCCGCATTACGAATGACACTTTCAATAGCGATGATCTATGTTATACAACAAAAAAGAAATAGTGGACGATTTATTGCAAGTGCACTAGGGGGGCTTTTGGGATTAATAATCGGAATATTAATCTTTGGCCCTACTCCTACCATTGCTATAACGGTACTTTTAGGATCATTACTTGGACTAATTTACAGGTCAAAAAGCTGATACAAAATAAGTTTCTATAACCACATTCATCTTCCTAATTATTGAAGAGAGCTTCCTGTTAAAGTATCCTTAAACCACAATTCTGAGAATTTTATCTTTTTATATTTGGAGAAATTCAACTAAAAACTGCACCAAAAAATTATGCGAAAATTATTTTTTATAGCCTGTATTGGCATACTATTTCCACTTGTTGCTCTAGGACAACAACCTAATAAGCCGAATGCAGCAGAAATCCATCAAGCTATAAAAAAACTTAATTTTTTAGGCTCTGTATTATATGTTGCTGCACACCCTGATGATGAAAACACACGACTCATATCCTATATATCTAATCAGGTAAAGGCAAGAACAGCATACTTATCTCTCACTCGAGGAGATGGAGGGCAAAATCTGATAGGTCCAGAGATTAGAGAACTCTTAGGTGTAATTAGAACTCAAGAGTTATTAGCAGCTCGTAGAACTGACGGAGGAGAACAGCTATTTACACGAGCTAATGATTTTGGATATTCTAAACATCCCGATGAAACACTTTCTATCTGGGATAAAAAAGAAGTATTAAGTGATGTGGTTTGGGCTATACGAAATTTTAAACCTGATGTAATTATCAACCGTTTTAATCACAGAACTCCCGGTAGCACTCATGGCCATCATACTTCTTCGGCTATGTTAAGTGTAGAAGCTTTTGACCTAACAGGAGATAAAACGGTTTATCCAGACCAACTCAACTATACAGAAACCTGGCAACCAACAAGATTATTTTTCAATACCTCTTGGTGGTTTTATGGTAGTCGAGAAAATTTCGAAAAAGCAGATAAAAGTAAATTATTAGCGTTTGATACAGGAATATATTACCCCTCTCTAGGGCTTTCTAATAGTGAAATTGCTTCGTTGAGTCGTAGTCAGCACAAATCCCAAGGGTTTGGTAGTACTGGTACTCGAGGGCAACAAAGTGAATATATAGAACTGATCAAAGGCGAATTACCGAAAGATAAAACGAATATTTTTGAAGGGATTGATACCTCATGGAATCGGGTTAAAGGAGGAAAAGCTATTGGTGATATTTTATATCAGGTAGAAAAAGATTTTAATTTTAAAAATCCTTCTGCAAGTATTCCTCAACTGATAAAAGCATATCAACTAATTAAGCAATTAGAAAACAATCACTGGAAAGTAGTTAAATCTAAAGAAATCAAAGAAATTATTGCTGCAGCTTCAGGCTTGTATCTAGAAGCTGTCGCAACCGAAGAAAATACTACCAAAGGGAGTGAAATTACTATTAAGGTAGAAGCTATTAATAGAAGTGCAATTACTATGACTTTGCAATCTATAAAAATTGCTACAGTTGATATCAGTGATGTTTCAGAAAAAGTTTTAAAAAATAATATCCGAAATAACTTCGAATTTAAAGGTACTATTCCCTCCAATTTTGATTTTACTAACCCCTATTGGCTTACTAATAAAGGTACATTGGGAATGTATAATGTTAGTGATCAAAAGTTAATTGGAAAACCAGAAACAGATCATAAAATCAAAGCTTTGTTTACGGTAACAATTGATGGGGTTTCTATTCCTTTTTCTAAAGATATCATCTACAAAACAAATGATCCTGTTAAAGGAGAAGTATATAAACCTTTTGAGGTCATCCCTGCTATTTCTGCAAGTATCAAGGATAAAGTAATTATCTACGCTAATGGTGCTTCAAAACAAATTCCTATTACTATAAAAGCCGGAAAAGCAAATCTGAATGGAAAAGTTACTCTTACGCATCCAGAAGGTTGGCAGGTGACTCCAGCTGCTGTAAATTTTAGTCTTTCTCAGAAAGGAGAAGAAAAAATAGTAGTTTTTACACTTACTTCACCCAATACTCAAAGTGAAGGTTACATTTCACCCAAAATAGAAATTAATGGAAATGTATACTCTAATGAAGTGGTTACTATTGATTATGATCATATTCCACATCAAACTGTAGTATTACCATCTGAGGCCAAAGTTGTGCGCCTGGATATTAAAAAGAAAGGGCAAAACATAGGGTATATTGAAGGAGCTGGAGATGTAGTACCAGAAAGCTTACAACAAATTGGTTACCAAGTAACTACAATTGACCCAGAATCTATATCTTTAGAAAGTATACAATCTTTTGATGCTATTGTCGTAGGAATCAGGGCCTATAATACTGTAGAGCAATTAAAGTTTAAACAGAAGTATTTGTTAGAATATGTAAAAAATGGAGGAAACCTTATTATTCAATATAATACTAATCGTAGATTAAAAGTAACCGACAACTTAGGACCTTATCCTCTTAAATTATCTAGAGATCGAGTAACCGATGAAAATGCAAAAATCACCTTTTTAGCACCAGAACATCAGGTCTTAAATTCACCCAATAAAATCACGGCCAATGATTTTAAAGGATGGGTGCAAGAAAGAGGATTGTATTTCCCTAATGAATGGTCAAAAGAATATATTCCTATTTTAGCAGCTAATGATAAAGGAGAGTCTAAGAAAAAAGGTCCTTTATTAATCGCCAAATATGGCAAAGGGCATTATGTATATACAGGGCTTAGTTTTTTTAGAGAGTTTCCGGCAGGAGTATCAGGTGCATATCGCCTTTTTGCCAATATACTTTCTCTAGGAAAATAAATATCCAAGATATACTACAAAATATAATCTAACAATTTTTAATATGGAAGAGAAAAACGAAAAAAGAGAGTGGAAAAAATTATATAGTGCAGTATTAATCGCTAATGCAGTTTATATTCTATTGTTCTATTTTATTACTAATTCTTATTCATAATTCTTTTAAGATAACAACCTCATCAATCAATCAACTAATTTAATCAATCACTTATGCAAACCATAGATTGGATCGTACTACTTGGAACCTTATTATTTATAGTACTATATGGTGCCTGGAAAACTAAAGGCAGTAAAAATGTCAAAGATTATATACGAGGAGGTAATGATGCACATTGGTGGACCATTGGCCTATCAGTAATGGCAACACAAGCAAGTGCTATTACTTTTCTTTCTGCACCGGGTCAAGCCTTTCATGACGGAATGGGATTTGTACAATTCTATTTTGGGGTCCCTATTGCCATGGTTGTCATTTGTATGGTATTTATACCGATGTATCACAAATTAAATGTGTATACAGCATACGAATATCTTGAGAGTAGATTTGATCTCAAAACCAGAAGTCTGACTGCTATTCTATTTTTAGTTCAAAGAGGATTAGCGGCCGGTATAACTATTTTTGCACCAGCTATAATATTATCATCTGTACTAGGTTGGGATTTAGTAACCTTAAATATCATCATAGGAATACTAGTGATCATATATACCGTTTCTGGCGGTACAAAAGCAGTGAATATTACCCAGAAACAACAGATGGGTATTATTTTTATTGGTATGTTGGTAGCCTTTTTTATTATAATAAGCTACCTTCCTGAAGGAATAACTTTTTCTAAAGCATTGGATATTGCAGGTGCTAGTGGAAAGATGGAAATTCTGGATTTTTCATTTGATCTTGATAATCGTTATACATTCTGGAGTGGAATCATCGGAGGAACATTTTTGGCCCTCTCCTACTTTGGTACAGATCAAAGCCAGGTACAACGATATTTAACTGGTAAATCTATAAAGGAAAGTCAGCTAGGGCTTTTGTTTAACGGGTTGCTCAAAGTACCTATGCAATTCTTTATCCTCTTAGTTGGAGTTATGGTATTTGTTTTTTACCAATTTAATGCTTCTCCTCTAAATTTCAATCCAAAAGGAAAAGAAGCTATACTTAACACAGAATATGCAGAACAATATACAAAACTAGAAAATAAACTTGCAGAAATTCATAGTTCAAAAGATGCTGTGATTAAGGGATATCTAGCAGACCAAAAACCAGATAATAAAAGTTTAATTCAGGAGCTTAACAAAAAAGAAAAAGAAACCCGTGAAGCTGCTAAAGCATTAATTAATAAGGCAGATACAACTGTAGAAACAAACGATAAAGATTATGTATTTATCCATTTTATTCTAAATAACTTGCCCAGAGGACTTATAGGTTTGCTCCTTGCTGTTATATTATCGGCTGCTATGTCTTCTACAGCTTCAGAATTAAATGCCTTAGCTTCAACAACCGCTATTGATTTATATAAACGAAATCTCTCTGAAGAAAAAAGTGATCAGCATTATGTATCCGCTTCCAAACTTTTCACTCTTGCCTGGGGTATTCTAGCCATCATAGTAGCATGTTTTGCTAATTTATTCGACAACCTTATTCAATTAGTAAATATTATTGGTTCTATTTTTTATGGAAATGTGCTAGGAATATTCCTATTAGCTTTCTTCGTAAAATTCGTACATAGTAATGCCACCTTTGTCGCCGCACTTATTACTCAAGTAATTGTTATTCTTGGTTGGTATTATGATTGGATGCCATATCTATGGCTCAATTTATTTGGATGTGCTTTGGTAATGACTATAGCAATATTCATACAACCATTAATGGGGTCTAAATCTCAAATAACTTCCTAATGAATGCTGAAAAAGTCATAAAATGGGGAATCATTGGTTGTGGTAAAATAGCACATAAATTTGCTAATGATCTAAAATCGGTACCCAATGCAAAACTTTATGCTGTTGCTAGTAGAAATATAAAAAAAGCTAAGGAGTTTGGGAAGAAATATCAAGCCTCTACCTACTATGGTAGTTATGAAGAATTAAGTAAAGATTCAAATATTGATGTTGTGTATATCGCAACTCCTCATGTATTTCATTATGAAAATACGGTGATGTGTCTTAACCATAAAAAAGCAGTCTTATGCGAAAAACCGTTTGCAATGGATACTGTTCAGGTTGAAGAAATGATTGCGCTAGCAAAGAAGAATAAGGTATTCTTGATGGAGGCGCTTTGGACGTATTTTCTTCCGCATTATACATATGTTTTGAATATTGTTACATCTAATGAACTTGGAAAAGTAAAAACACTGAAAGCTGATTTTGGCTTCACCACTCCTTTTGATCCCGAAGGAAGAGTATTCAATAAAAAACTAGGAGGAGGTAGTCTTTTGGATGTCGGTATTTATCCATTATTTGCAGCATTAACCATTTTAGGATATCCAGAAGAAGTGAATGCAAAGGCTACCATAGGAAAAACAGGAATTGATGAAGATTGTAGTATTCAGCTTCAATATAAAAATGGAGCTACAGCCTCACTATTTAGTGCTGTTACCAAAGAAACCGATACAACAGCTATCCTAGAGTTCGAAAAAGGATCGATCATCATCAATAGTCGTTTTCACGAACCTTCTTCAATCACTATTCTAAAAGAAGGAAAATCAGAGCTTATAGAGTTTAACGTTACTACAAATGGGTATAACTATGAAGCCATTCATGTACAAGAGATGTTGCTCCAAAATCGTAAAGAAAGTACAGTTATGAGTTTCGAAAAAAGTCTTCAGTTAATCAACTTGTTAGATACGGTTAGAGAAAAAATAGACTTGCACTACGATTGAATTGAATTTCTTTCCTTTTCTATTTTCAATACCAAAAGCATAGAGAGGTACATTCCTATTATAGTATCATTCGCATAAAGTTATTCATATAGGCTTGATTTAAAGTATACACAAACCATATTTAGGATATAGTAGTACAAAAACAATTAAAATTTGCACCCAGATAGCTATATCTATTTTAGGTTAATCAGAAATCCTCTAGATTTGCAAATAAAAAGACTGATTAAAATATTTGTTTCTTTAGTAATAATATTTAGTAACATAAGCTGTGATCAGATTACAAAAGAAAAGGTTAGAAAGGAAATTTCTAAAAATGAAACTGTAAAAGTTATTGGTGACAACTTTATTCTGACTAAAGTAGAGAATACTGGAGCAGCTTTAAGTTTAGGAGAAAACCTTACTCCTAACTTAAAAATCATTTTTTCACAAGTATTACCATTACTAGTCCTTCTTTTTATGTTTGTTTATATTGTTAAAGAAAAAAAGATCACGAAATTTAATCTGATTGGATTCTCTTTTATTATTGGAGGTAGAATTGGAAATATCTATGATAGAATATTATTTAACTCCGTAACAGATTTTATGTATTTGGAATACGGCTATTTACACACCGGAATTTTTAATATGGCGGATGTTTCTGTAGTTGTTGGAACTCTTCTGATCTTATTGAATTCAGTAATATCAGAATTAAAAAAATATCAACTTAAAAAAACCTAATTGTAACATCATATATGAAATCAGAGCAAAGTTAAGTGCTATATCGAAAAGGTTATTTCCTGTTTGCGATAGCGCTAGATTTTTATAAGTTAAACAAGAAAAAAGATGCGCAGATAAATCGATTGGTTCAGGTATGCTTGCCTTACTTCGATTTATATATTTGGTGTTGACTACAATATGAGAGTAATTTTAATTATAGCACTTTTAATATCGTATATTTCTTACAGTCAGACACAAACTGATTTAAGAGATCAATTAATGGTTTTAGTGAATGCAGATAGCGTCAATTTTAAGTTAGATTCAACAGGCTTTGAAAAACTACCCAAAATAGATTATGACTGCTATGATGGAGAATCAGGTATCTTTTGGCATGTTCAGGATTTGAATAATGATGGTCTAAAAGATCTTATTTATTCTGGTCCTTGTAAACCATATTATCAATGCATAATCTTTTTAAATGATGGCACTAAACTGAATAACGTATATGATTCCCCAGGAAAACTTCTTAAAGTACAAACCGACCATTTAGCATCAAAAATTTCTATCCTTAAATCAAATTGTTGTTGTGATTACTATTCTGAATTCACGGAAATCAGTATTGGTTTTGATAATCGCATGGTAAAGGCAATTGTAGAATATCATTTTGATACAAAAGTTAGCCTTGCTTCTGAATTAAAAGAAAAGCTAATTTCAGGAGTATTGAGATCAAAACCCATCGTATATGATAATATTCATCAAGATCCTTGTCTACCACAGAAGAATATTGGGAATCAAATACTAAAAATCAATAATGAGAAAGTGGTAGTTCTTGACTTCAAAGAAGGTTGGTACTTAATCCTTCATAAAAAAGATAATGAACATTCTATAATTGGATGGGTAAAAAAGGAATAAAACAGAATGGCAACAATACATAAAAGCCAACGCTCAACCCAAACTATGGCTTTAAGCAGAACATTGCAAACATTCAACACATCAGAAACCAATTAATTCCTTAAGTTAACGGACGAAGTTTTGAAGTTTTTTTAAAGGACAAAATTTTATCGTTAGTCTAGATTTGAAAATACAAATGAAAAAAATCAAAATATTACTATTCTTAAGTATAATTACTCTAAGCTCTAATGCTCAAATTCAAAAGAAAATATTTGAGTTTGAATTTGAGGGCTTTCGACTAAATGGTATTTTGAATATACCAGATACAATTCCAAAAGGTATTGCTCTTATTGTTCACGGTTCTGGTAAAACAAATGCAGTAGAACAAGAATGGTACTATGATGTCAGAGAGCAATTCATTAAATCTGGTTATGCTGTTTATATGTGGGATAAAAGGGGATGCGGTAAAAGTGAAGGTGATTTCAATTACAATCAACCAGTACAAAATAGTGCGCTAGAAGTGATAGCGGCAATAAAGGCTTTAAAGAATAAAAAAGTACCTGGTTCAGATAAAATCGGTTTATGGGGAATTAGTAGAGCTGGTTGGATAAATCCATTAGTTATTAACCAGTACAAAGACATTAAGTTTTGGATATCCGTAAGTGGTGTTGATGAAAAAGAAAACTTTAAATATCTACTTGAGAAAAATTTAAGAATTAATGGACATTCAATGGATACTGTAAACTTATTAGTCAATGAATGGCAAAAAGGAATTAGAATTAGTCACGAATGTGGTAATTTTAAAAACTATCAGGCAATTACATCAAACCTTAGAAAGAATAAGTTTTGGTTGCGCTTTACTAATGGAGGAATTGAAAAAGACAGTTACCATACTTTCCAAAAATCTCTTATGAAGCAAAACCTAGATAAAGAAACTAGGTTACCGATATACATAAATAACTTTGAGAATATTTTATCTAATATAGACTGTCCAGTGCTAGCCTTATTCGGGGAAAAAGACATGAATGTTGATTGGACAAAAACACAAGAACTTTATTTGAAAACACTTGGATCTAAAACGGATTTAACAATTAAATCATTTCCAGACTGTAATCACAATTTGTTTAAATGTAAAACTGGAGGCTTCTATGAGTTTCAAGACAATGATTTACCGTGGAATAGATGTGATGGATTTCTTGACACTATGGAGAAATGGCTAGCTGAAAGAAAATAAAACGATTTACCAATACAGTAAAAAAAATAACGGTTTTCGTCTTTAATCAAAAGATTAATAATAAAAAAGATCAGTTAGAAAACGAAAAAAGCGTTCCAAATGGAACGCTTTTTATGATTTGTGTGTGAAAAAGAGTGTTTATTTGGCTCCCCACTCTGCAAGGGAATCTTTATTTAATTTTACGTAGTCGGCATTTCCAGCCTTCTCTGCTAACTCTAACGAAGTTTTTGCTGCTTTTATTGCCCCATCTTTATCTCCAGACTTAAAATAAATCAAAGATTGTTGTCTATGGTACCAAAAAGCAGGCTCTTTACGTAGTGAAATTGCCTTATCAATATGCTCTTTGGCTTTAGCAAATTCTCCTGAATCTTTATAAAAAGTAGCTGCCAGATAATGATCCCTATCTGTAGGACCCGCCATAGTTTTTTCGATACTAGCAACAGTTTGTGCTTTTGCTGGAGTTTCTATAGTAACTGCTACTTCTGTATTTGCCCAAATAAAATTCATAATTGCAGAATCAATTTTAAAATCACTAAACATGATCGTAAATGTTTCTACATTCATAGGGATTGTAGTTGCTTTTACAGAGGCTGTAGCTGCTACTTTAGTATCATCCCACTTCTGTGGAGTTCCCCAATTGTTTGCATCACTATAAAAAATTACCTCCCAGTTTTCTTTACCTGGTTTTGTATAAATTGCATACGTTCCTTTTTTCAACTCTTTACCTGCAACTTTTACATCATCACTAAATGTGACGTGGGTATTTTTATTAGCTCCTGTCCTCCAAAGTTTGTCATAAGGCACTAAATTTCCGAAAATGGTTCTTCCTCGCATACTTGGACGTGAATATTCAACAGAAACATCTGTCAATCCAATAACTTGTTCGATTTTAGAAGCAGGACTTGGTTGCGGTGCTTTTACCTGAGCTTCAATTCCCAAAGAGAATAAAGCCATAGAAAGAAATAAGACTATCTTTTTCATTGTAGTTAGTTTAGTTTTGTTTGTTTTAATTTACTTAATGACGAAAATAAGGATTACAACATACATTAAAAGTTAACAAAAACTTAAAATAAGGAATAGTATATTTGTCCTCATTTTAAAAAAGTAATGAGAAAATATATTTCTGAAAGCATAGGAACTTTTAGCATGGTATTTTGTGGTACCGGCGCTATGACTATTAACGAAGTAACAGGAGGAGATGTCACTCATGTAGGTATCGCAATTACTTGGGGGCTTATTGTTATGGCAATGATTTATGCTTTTGGAGAAATATCCGGAGCTCACTTTAACCCTGCGGTTACCATTGCATTTGCCTATGCAAAAAAATTTGAATGGAATGAGGTTCCTCTGTATATAATCGCACAATGTACCGGAGCCATTGTGGCTAGTAGTATTCTACTCTTTTTGTTTCCAGAAAGTGAATTTCTTGGCGGAACGATGCCAGCTCTAGATGACCTAAGAGCACTCGTCTTAGAAATACTACTTACTTATTTTCTTATGGTAGTTATTATAAATGTTTCTACAGGGTCTAAAGAAACTGGTACTATGGCTGGGATAGCAGTTGGAGGAGTTGTTCTGTTAGAAGCTATGTTTGCTGGCCCTATGACTAATGCATCAATGAACCCCGCCAGATCCTTAGGTCCTGCTTTATTATCTGGTCATTGGGAACATCAATGGCTATATTTCATTGCTCCTGTTTTAGGTGCCCTATTGGCTGTGTTAACTTGTAAACTAGTAAAACCTGATAATTGTTGTACCAACTGTTAGAGAATATCTTGTATAAATTTGCTATATTGAATACAAAATTTTAGCTCACCAACATGCTTTGGGTATATATAGATATTACAATTCTTCTTTTGCTATTTTATATAAATTATAGAAAATATAAATTCTCAACAGAATTTAATCTTAAACAAAATACTGGGCTTGCTACAATCTTCTTTATAATAGTCTTTTTTGGAGTTACCATACCCTCAATTGCTTTTTTGATTGTCAAATTTTCCGATACTGAAATTGAGTTTTTTAATATCTACAAGCTAAGATATCAAGTATATTGGATACTAGGTTTAGTACAATTGATTTATTTATTCTGGATTAATACCAAAATTAAATCTAAGAGTGTTTAAAATTCACCTCTTACTAGTTTACTCATCATAAACGGTTATTTTGGTGGTATACTTTATAAAAATTGTTCTTTTTAACATATATTTACAATTAACAAACAATACCCATATCCCCCAATGGAGCACTTTATTAATGATTTTTGCCAAATAGAACTATACGATCAATACGCTATACTTACCATTAATGAAAATGTAGATTTTACCATTAATAAAGCTTCAATACTAAGAAATAAACTTAGACAACATTATGAAGCTAAAGATTTTATAATGATTAGCCATCGTAAGTTTGAACATAAAGTCTCTCCAGACATATACAAACAAGGACTATTAAACAATATGATAGGATTGGCAATTGTGTCTAGTAATGATAAAGAAAGAGATAAAGCTACTATTGAGCAACCATTATATGGTAAATCCTTTGCGTTCTTTAACACTCTTGAAGAAGCTAAATCCTGGGCAAAAAGTTTCTTTTAACAGAACTAGCAATTAAATTGTTTAACAAAAACTATTTTATGTTAAACAAAATTACTATACCTTTGCTGATATAATTTCGTGCCTTATGAAAATATATACCTTAAAAGCAAAACAAAATCTTCCTATATCTATAGAAAAAGCTTGGGAGTTTCTTTCAGATCCTAAAAATTTAAAAACAATAACACCAGAATATATGAAGTTTGAGGTTTTATCTGGTGCTGATCGCAAAATGTATCCTGGTCAAATTATACAATATATTGTTACCCCAATAGCAGGAATCAAAAACAAATGGGTAACAGAAATAACACATGTAAAGAACGAGGAATATTTTGTAGATGAACAGCGATTTGGTCCCTACTCATTATGGCATCATAAACACTTTATCAAAGAAATTCCTGGTGGGGTTGAAATGGAAGATATTATTGATTATAAAATACCCTTTGGGATACTAGGTCAATTGATTCACCCTATTATTGTAAAACCAAGATTAAAAGAAGTGTTTGAATATCGCAAAAAAAAGTTAATCGAATTATTCGGAACATCTGAAACCAAAGCAAATAATGAAATTATATTTGTTTAAAACTTAAATAATGAGAAAAAACATCCTACTCATAGGAGGAAGTCATGGAATTGGTTTTGAAATCGCTTTAAAACTATATAATGAGCATAACGTTTTTATTGCCTCAAGAACTTCTGAAAACCTAGGTAATTTAGAAGTTACTCATATTCCTTATGATGCGTCAAAGGATGAAATCGACACCTCTGTGCTTCCTGAAAGAATTGATGGTTTTGTGTATTGCCCGGGAAGTATCAATCTCAAATCCTTCAAAATGTTAACTCCAAAAGTATTTGAAGAAGATATGCAGATCAATTTTATGTTTTTGGTCAAAATTATACACACCTTACTTCCTAAATTGAAAAATTCGGAACAAGCAAGTTTAGTGTTTTTTAGTACTGTAGCTGTAAAGGTCGGAATGCCTTTTCATACCAGTATTGTAGCGGCAAAAGGCGCTATAGAAGGTTTTGCAAAAGCCTTAGCCGCAGAATATGCTCCAAATTTTAGAGTTAATGTTATCGCCCCATCTTTAACAAATACTCCCCTTGCAAAAGGATTATTAAATAACGAAAAAAAGAAAGAACTCATGGATAATCGTCATCCAATGAAACGCGTAGGACAAGCAGAAGATGTAGCAAATATTGCCCGCTTTTTGTTAAGTGATGATAGTAGTTGGATTACAGGTCAGGTTATTGGGGTAGATGGTGGTATGTCTACTCTAAATGTAAATTAATTTATGAGAAAGAAAGTCACTGTATTTTGGTTTAGAAGAGACCTAAGGTTAGATGATAACACAGGGCTTCTTGAAGCACTAAAAAGTAGATATCCGGTCTTACCTGTTTTTATTTTTGATAAGCATATTTTGGAACATCTGCCAAAAAATGATGCTCGGATAACCTTTATTTTTGAAACACTGCAAAAATTAAGGTTGGAGCTTCAAAACAAACACAGAAGTTCTTTATCATTACATTATAGCACTCCTAAAAAAGTTTTTGAAACTCTAATTTCTCAATACGACATACAACAAGTATACACCAATCACGATTATGAACCTTATGCAAAAGAAAGAGATACACTAATCAAAAATCTTTTACAAAAACATAATATTCAATTACATACATGTAAAGATCAGGTTATATTTGAGAAAGATGAAATTGTAAAAAAAGATGGTACTCCATATGTAGTATACACGCCTTATAAAAATAAGTGGAAAGAAATATTTGACTCCATCCAATTAAAAATCCATGCCACAGAATCATATCTTGATAATTTGGTTAAGAATACTGATCTTCCTAATGTAACATTACAGGAAATGGGGTTTGTTTCATCATCCATCAAAGTTCCAGATTATAATATCTCACCTAATCTTATTCAAAATTATGAGGCCACCCGAAATTTTCCTTCAAAAGAAAACGGAACTTCAAAAATAGGACCTCATCTACGCTTTGGGACTGTCGGGATACGATCGATCGTCAAAAAAGCGATCGCAGAAGAAAATCAGGTATTTTGGTCAGAACTAATCTGGAGAGAGTTTTTTATGCAAATCTTATGGCATTATCCACATACTAAAAACTCTTCTTTTAAACCCAAATATGATAGAATAGAATGGAGAAATAATGAGCAGGAATTTAAAAAATGGATGACTGGACAAACAGGATATCCACTGGTAGATGCTGGAATGAGACAGCTCAATCAAACAGGATATATGCATAATCGTGTACGAATGGTCGTTGCCAGTTTTCTGTGTAAACATTTATTAATCGACTGGCGATGGGGCGAGGCCTATTTTGCAGAAAAACTATTAGACTATGATATGTCTGCTAATATTGGTAACTGGCAATGGGCAGCAGGTTCTGGTGTGGATGCAGCTCCATATTTTAGAATATTTAATCCAACTACACAAATTCATAAATTTGATAAACAATTGACCTATATTAATACTTGGGTAAATGATATCAATGAACTCACCTACCCCCAACCAATTATAGAACATAAAATGGCCCGTGAGCGTTGTCTCAAAATATATAAGGAAGCTGTTGGTTAAGCAAAAAATTATAACATTTTTTTAAAATTATGATCCGGTTTTTTTGTACTTTACACATATCGCAAGTCATTTATAAACCAATAATTTTAATACCATGAACACACAAGAAGTGGCCACACGTTTAGTAGAACTCTGTCGTCAAGGAGAGAATATGCAAGCTCTTAAGGAGTTGTATGATCAAAACATAGTAAGTAAAGAAATGCCAGGAATGCCGAACGAAGTGACTTCGGGTATTAATGCTGTGCTTAAGAAAAGTGAAGAATGGTATGCTTCTGTCGAAGAGTATCACGGTGGAGAAATATCCGAGCCTGTGGTTGCAGAAAATCACTTCAGCTGTGCCATGAAAATGGATTGCACCTTTAAAGAGCAAGGACGTATGCAAATAGAAGAAGTTTGTGTGTATCAAGTAAATAATGGTAAAATTACAGAAGAGCAGTTTTTCTATTCTATGCCAAACTAAGACTACATACTGAAGTAGTTTAAAATATACTCAAAAGTCAAACCTTGAAGGGTTTGACTTTTTTATGTACCTGTAAAGGCAATCTCTATACACATACTTGCGTTTCTTTGTATAAAAAGATCTTTATTTTAAAATATATGGAAGTTTCATTTAATGATAAATATGATCGATATTTGCAATTATCGGGTTTTTAGTCGATATTTGTAATTATTGGGTTTTTAGCCGATAATTACACTAACAGATAATTATAATACATGATCAGTATTTTAACAGGTGATATTATTAATTCTAGAGAACGTGCTCCCCAGCAATGGATACCTTTATTGAAAAAAGTATTCGAAAAATATGGTTCTGAACCTAATCAGTGGGAAATTTATAGAGGAGACAGTTTTCAAATTGAAATTCCCATAGAGCAAGCATTAGAAGTTGTTTTTCTGATAAAAGCGACAATTAAACAATGTAAGCCTCTAGATGTACGAATAGCTATAGGAATTGGCGAAAAAACGTATACTTCTAAAAAAATTACGGAATCAAATGGTGATGCTTTTGAGCGCTCAGGGGAATGTTTTGAAAATCTAAAAAAACAAAATATAGCTATAAAATCTCCCTGGGAAGAGTTCGACAGCACCATAAATCTAATGCTTCGACTAGCGTTACTAACTATGAATGACTGGAAACCTGCGTATTCATCTATTGTAAAGACTGCACTCGAAAACCCTAAAAAAACACAAAAACAATTAGCCGAGTTACTAGGGAAAACCCAAAGTACTGTAAGCGAAGGACTAAAAAGGTCAGGGTATGAAGAAATGAGTCAATTAATATCTTATTATATCAATTATATAAAAACCAAATGATCGCATTAGCCATAAAATTAGTATTCTCTCACCTTCTTGGGGATTTTTTATTTCAACCTAATTCATGGGTACAGGATAAAGAAATCAAAAAATATAAATCAGTATATCTATACCTGCATATTATAATTCATGCAATACTCTTATTTGTCATACTTCAATTTAAAATGAAATATTGGTTAGGTATACTTATCATTTCAATCTCTCATTTTGGAATAGATCTTCTTAAAGTCTATCTAAAATCAAAAATAAACTATAGATTTCTATTTGTTTTAGACCAAATCCTTCATTTATGTATAATAGCACTCGTTGTGTATTACTATCATCGATACAATATTGATTTTGGCATCGTATATAATTCAAAAACACTACTATTTTTAGTATTTTTAATACTTACCACACTTGTATCTTCTATAATCATGAAACTATTCATCTCTCAATGGAATGTAAGTGAATATAGTACTCCTGAAAATTCTTTACACAAAGCCGGAACGTATATAGGTATGCTAGAACGTCTTTTTATATTTATATTTATCGTTACAGGGCGGTGGGAAGGCATTGGTTTTCTATTAGCAGCCAAATCTGTATTTAGATATGGAGATCTTTCTAAAGCAGGAGATAGAAAACTCACAGAATATATCCTAATCGGTACTTTATTAAGTTTTGGATTAGCCATGTTGATAGGTATCACCTATACGTATCTTGCACAAACTATTATCTAAATCTAATACCAAGTCAAATCAATTATTTTTTTCAAGCATGATATTCTGATGATTGATAGTTATCTTTTCTACAAGAATTTCAAAATTTGTTGTAGCGCTGGGTTTCGATTGTCTTTTTTCCAAATAACAGAAAGTATTGCTTTTTGAGATATTTTCGGAATCTCTAAAAACTTAACACCCAGATCAAAACCTTGTTGCAATGATGTAGGAACAATCGCAACTCCTAACCCACTCTCTACCAGTTTAAAAATAGTTTGAGCATGCACCGATTTATGAGAAACGATAGGAGAAAATCCTTTGTCCTCACAAATACTCATTATCTTATCGTAATATACCGAACTATAATCAGATGAAAACAAAATAAAATGTTCATCAGCAACCTGTTTTACACTCTTAAACGTCTTCTCATTTAAATGATGGTTCATCGGTAAGACCAAAGAAAATGTATCGGTATGTACCGTTTTTATTTCTATTCCATCTGGTACTCTGGCTAGTCTTACAAAACCAAGATCCAATTGATCCTTGACAATCCCTTCTACCTGAAGATAATTAGACATCTCTTCTAAACTAAATTGTATGTTAGGATATTCTTCATTTGCCTTAACCAACAATGCTGGAATAATAGTCTGTATTGCCGAACCCAAAAAACCTATTCTAATTTCTCCATCACTTCCTTTATCAATCAAACGAGTTTGTCGTATCGTAAAATCTATATGATTAAAAATATAATCCAACTCTTTTTTTAGATACACTCCAGCAGCAGTTAGTGTCACTTTTCTTTTGCTACGTACAAAAAGAGCAACACCAATTATTTCTTCCATCTGTTTGATCTGTCTGCTTAATCCTGGTTGAGAAATAAACAATCGATCCGCAGCTTTTCTGAAATGTAACTCTTCGGCTACTGCCATAAAATAAGTAAAATGTCGAAGTTCTATTTGATAACTCATGGTTATTAATTAATGATCAAATTAGTATTTCTAATTATCAAAAATAGGTATTATTTTAGTAAAAAAATAGAAATACGTATATGTCAACGACAACACACCAATTTTCATTTGGAGAAGATTACCTAACCGCAGGTATGGCAATACAAATTGCTCGTGGGGAAACCATCGGAATTATCTCTGAAACCTCTCGCAATAAAGTAAAAAAAAGCCAGCAAGTAGTAGAAAACATTGTAGATAAAGGAGACCCTGTATATGGTATTAATACGGGTTTTGGACCACTTTGTACTACAAAAATATCTAAAGAAGAAACTAATATTCTTCAAAGTAACATCTTGCAAAGTCATAGTGTAGGTGTGGGAGACCCCATAGATACCGAGATTGCTAAGCTTATGCTTATTCTTAAAATACAATCTCTGGCTAAAGGGTATTCTGGTATTGCAGAAAAAACATTAGATAGAATTCTATGGCATATTAATAACGATGCTATCCCGATTGTTCCCTGTCAGGGATCTGTTGGAGCATCTGGAGACTTAGCTCCGCTCTCTCACCTATTTTTACCTTTACTGGGGTTAGGGAAAGTAGAATATCAAAATAAAGTAATTACGACACAAGAGTTATTCGACATCACAGGATTAAAACCTCTTGATTTAGGACCAAAAGAAGGATTAGCTTTAATCAACGGAACTCAATTTATTGCAGCCCATGCGGTACAGGTAGTAGCAAAACTACATAGCTGCCTTACGCAAGCTGATATTATTGGAGCAATGATGATCGAAGGATTGCAAGGCTCTATAAAACCATTTTTTAAAGAACTACACCAATTACGACCTTATAAAGGAAATATACATGTCGCTTCCAGAATAAAATCTTTATTAAAAGGTTCTGAAATCATGGAAGATCATATCGATTGCGACCGTGTTCAGGACCCCTATTCTTTACGTTGTATGCCACAAGTACATGGTGCATCAAGAAATGCTTGGTTACATTTAAAAGAACTTCTTGAAGTAGAGTTAAACTCGGTAACCGATAATCCTATAATTATAAATGAAGAGCTAACCATTAGCGGAGGTAGTTTTCATGGGCAACCCTTAGCAATGGCTATTGATTATGCATGTTTAGCAGCTTCAGAACTCGGTAATATCTCTGATAGAAGAATTTACCTTTCATTAGAAGGTAATTCTCCTGGTGTTCCTAAATTATTGATGGAAGATACAGGTATCAATTCTGGTTATATGATACTACAATATACCACTGCTGCATTGGCAAGTGAAAACAAAGGATTATGTTTTCCGTCAAGTGCCGATAGTATTCCTACTTCTCTGGGGCAGGAAGATCATGTAAGTATGGGATCAATCGGTGGTAGAAAAGCACTGAGAGTAATTGAAAATCTGGAAAAAATACTAGCTATAGAATTATTAACTGCAGCTCAGGCATTTGAATTTAGAAAACCTTTAAAATCAGGAATCATTCTAGATGAAATTCATAAAAAAGTACGAGAAGCTGTATCTTTTGCTGATAAAGACAGAGTATTTGCAGATGATATAGAAAAAGGAATCAAAATAATTAAAGAGAAAACTATAATTACCACGGCAAATCAAGTATCAGCAAAAGAGCAATTATCATTAGAAACGCAGTTTTCTAGTGAATTTGAAAAATATTAGTCCAAAAATTAAGTAGTTCCCTTAGACTCGATGTAAATGAAAAAAAATTAATATGACAACATATACATTAATAGGCCCGATCACGCAACTTATACCGCTACAAAAAACAGGTAGTAAAGGTGCTATAAAAGATCAAGACCTCGAAATCATTGAGAATGCAGGTATTCTTATTGAAGGTGAAAAAATCCACACCATTGGTGCTTTTTCAGATTTAAAAGAAAAAGCCAATGCGCTACAAGCAGAAATTATAGAATTACATACCGATCATGTATGTACTCCTGGCTTTATAGATCCTCATACTCATATTTGTTTTTCTGGATCCAGAGCTAATGATTATGCTATGCGAAATGCAGGAAGATCCTATCTAGAAATTGCTGAAGCTGGTGGTGGTATCTGGGATACCGTTACTCAAACCAGAAAAGCAGAACAGCAGGTGCTTGTTTCTGGTGTTATAGAAAGAGCAAATACATTACTAAAAAGAGGAATTACCACAATCGAAGTAAAAAGTGGATATGGTCTTTCGGTTACAGAAGAACTTAAAATGCTACGTGCTATAAAAACTGCAAATAGTAGTACAACAGCAGATTTAGTCTCCACCTGTCTTGCCGGGCATATACTTCCCCGGGATTTTGATGGAGATCATAAAGCATACCTCGAAGAAATTAGTACTACTCTATTTCCTTTATTAAAAGAAGAGCAACTTACAAATCGAATAGACGCTTTTGTTGAGCAAGGAGCATTTCTTCCTTCTGATATCTATCCCTATTTTGAAAAAGCAAAACAAATGGGATTTGATATTACCGTCCATGCAGATCAATTTAATACAGGAGGTAGCGAAGTAGCTGTAAAAGTAGGAGCAATTAGTGCAGATCATTTGGAAGCCAGTACCGAGAATGAAATACAAATGTTAGCCCAAAGTAATGTGATTTCGGTTGCTTTACCTGGTGCTTCCATTGGATTAGGATGTGACTTCACTCCTGCCCGAAAAATTTTAGACGCAGGAGGAGCTCTTGCTATCGCCAGTGACTGGAATCCTGGTTCGGCACCAATGGGGGATTTGCTAACACAAGCTTGTATTCTGGGCACATTTCAAAAATTAAGTAATGCAGAAATTCTTGCCGGAATTACCTGTAGAGCAGCTGCTGCACTTAATCTAGACGACAGAGGAAGATTAGTTCCTGGGATGATAGCAGATTTTAACCTGTTTGAAACAGAACATATCAATGAAATCTTTTACCATCAGGGAAAACTCATTCCTTCTCAGGTATGCAAAAAAGGAAAGTTAATATAACGACAATAAAACAAACTTCACAGGCCTGCACTCAATTCGATACAGCACAGTCATGAGGTAAAAAAAATATGAATATGAGTTTCAAAGAACAAATACTTCAAGGGATTCCTAAAACAATGCCTCCAAAGAAATCTTTGGATTCTAAAATTAGTCGTGCTCCCAAACGAAAACAAATTCTTTCTAACGAAGAAAAAAAATTAGCACTTAAAAATGCATTACGATATTTCCCAAAAGACTGGCATAAAGAACTTGCCAGTGAGTTTTTAGATGAATTAAATACATTCGGACGTATTTATATGTATCGCTTTATGCCAGAATACGTTATGTATGCTCGTCCTATTGATGAATATCCTGCAGAGACAAAACAAGCAGCAGGAATTATGCTTATGATTCAGAATAACCTGGATCATGCAGTCGCACAGCATCCATACGAGTTAATAACGTATGGTGGTAACGGAGCTGTATTTCAAAATTGGGCACAATATGTATTAACGATGCAATATTTGGCCACGATGACCGAAGCGCAAACTTTACATATGTACTCTGGACATCCTATGGGATTATTCCCTTCTTCAAAAGATGCTCCAAGAGTTGTGGTAACCAACGGAATGATGATTCCCAACTATTCAAAACCTGATGATTGGGAAAAATACAATGCTCTGGGTGTAACGCAATATGGGCAAATGACCGCAGGAAGCTATATGTACATTGGTCCTCAAGGTATTGTACATGGTACAACTATTACCGTAATGAACGCTTTTAGAAAAACATTGAAATCCGAAGAAAGTCCTGCTGGTAAAATCTTTTTAACTTCTGGATTAGGAGGAATGAGTGGTGCTCAACCAAAAGCTGGAAACATTGCAGGATGTATTACTATTTGTGCCGAAGTAAATTCAAAAGCAGCCCAAAAACGTCATGAGCAAGGTTGGGTAGATGAAATTCATGATAATTTAAATGATTTGGTAACCAGAGTTCAAAAAGCAATGGATCAAAAAGAAATCGTTTCTATTGCATATCAAGGTAATGTTGTTGATATCTGGGAGCGATTCTATGAAGAAAACATCTATATTCAATTAGGATCTGATCAAACATCATTGCACAACCCGTGGTCTGGAGGATATTATCCTGTAGGGCTAAGCTATGAAGAAGCCAATACCTTGATCAGTAATGATCCAGAAGCGTTTAAAAACAAAGTTCAGGAATCGCTTCGCAGACATGCAGAAGCAATTAATAAACATACTGCAAGAGGCACCTATTTCTTTGATTACGGAAACGCGTTCTTACTAGAAGCTTCTCGTGCAGGAGCAGATATCATGGCAGAAAACGGTATTGATTTTAAGTACCCATCCTATGTACAGGACATTCTGGGCCCTATGTGTTTTGATTATGGTTTCGGGCCTTTTAGATGGGTATGTACCTCTGGGAAACCAGAAGACCTGGACACCACAGATCAGATTGCCTTAGAAGTAATGGAAGCTATCAAAAAAGTTTCTCCAAAAGAAATTCAACAGCAGATGCAGGATAATATTACCTGGATTAGAGAAGCCAAACAAAACAAACTTGTGGTTGGTTCTCAAGCTCGTATTTTATACGCCGATGCCGAGGGTAGAATCAAAATCGCTGAAGCGTTTAACAAGGCAATTGAGAGTGGAAAAATTTCGGCTCCGGTTGTTCTGGGGAGAGATCATCATGATGTAAGCGGTACCGATTCCCCTTATCGGGAAACCAGTAATATTTATGATGGCAGTAAATTTACTGCAGATATGGCTATTCATAATGTGATCGGAGATAGTTTTAGAGGAGCTACCTGGGTATCTATCCACAATGGTGGTGGTGTTGGCTGGGGAGAAGTAATCAACGGTGGATTCGGGATGCTACTCGATGGCTCTGCAGAAGCTTCAGAAAAACTAGAACGTATGTTATTTTATGATGTAAATAATGGAATCTCTAGAAGAAGTTGGGCTCGTAATGAAGAAGCACTGTTCGCTATAAAAAGAGAAATGGAAAGAACTCCGCAACTTAAAGTAACATTACCAAATTTGGTAGATGATGAACTATTAAAAGGTTTTATATAAATGCACCGTATTATGGAGGTTACCATCATTACATCAGATACATTTAAAACCAATACCTGGTCTGGGGGAACAACTACACAATTTTTTATGTATCCCCCAACGGCAAATTACAAGGAATTAAATTTTGATTTCAGGTTAAGTATGGCGACTGTTGCAATAGAAAAATCTGTTTTCACTTCACTTCCAGGTGTGTCGAGAACACTTCTGGTTTTGGATGGAGAAATAACATTACAACACGAAGACAGATACACAAAACAGCTTTCAAAATTAGATAGTGATACATTTGAAGGAGGTTGGAAAACATCTTCTATAGGAATGTGTACAGATTTTAACCTGATGACCACAGGTAACACGGTGGGTAAACTAGGCGTATTTACTCCTAAGCAAAACGAAAACATCCTATGCCCTATTAAAAATAAGTGGGATTGGGTATTTATATATAACTATTCTGGAGAAGTTACTATTGACATCAATCATCAAGAGTATACGATACACCAATCTGATGTATTAGTTATACGACAACCAATTGCAACTAATATGCATATTAATGCAATTAAAGATAGTACCTTAGTTTTCTCTGAAATAGTAACTAATTAATAAAATTTAAACGTGTGAATCTATTTAAGATTACAGAAGCCAAAGCACCTATAGTTCCTATAATTATAAGTGTCCCGCATTCGGGAACAAAATTTCCTTCAGCCATAAAAAAACAGTATAAAAAAAGGATGCGTACCCATCTTGATGATACTGATTGGTTTGTACATCGACTGTACGAATTCGCACCATCTTTGGGAATCACTGTAGTTAAGGCAAATCTAAGTCGATGGGTAATCGACCTTAATAGAGATCCAAAAAGTGTACCCTTGTATAATGATAACAGACTTATTACAAGCAATACACCAATAACAGATTTTTACGGAAATAAAATTTATAAGTCTCAAGAATTCGAACCTGATCAAAACGAAATTAAGAGAAGATTAGATACCTATTACTGGCCCTACTACAAGCAACTTAAAACGCTGATAGAAGATAGAAAAAACCAGTTTGGTAAAGTTTTACTTTGGGATGCGCATTCTATCCGCCATAAAGTAAGTACGATTCAAAAAGATCCTTTTCCAGATATGATTTTAGGAAATAACGATGAGAAAACGGCATCTCCAGAACTCATTACATCTGCTTTGCATGGGTTAAAATCAGGAACATTTGAAATTAATCATAACTCCCCTTTTAAGGGAGGACATATTACCCGTTACTTCGGAAATCCAGAGAATAATATTCATACGCTTCAGCTGGAAATGAATAAAATTTTATATATGGATGACAATGAAGTTACTTATAATGAGGAAAGAGCAAAAAAAGTGCAGCACATATTACAACATACCATGGAGCGTTTAATTGAAACGCTACAAAAATAAAATTCTGAAACAAATTATGAAATGAGCCGTAACAATTAAAGTTGATACCAACCGAGATGTTCAATGGCGAATTCCATCTGACAATTAAAAAAACAATAAAAAAGAACAGATGAAAACCTATTATTTTAAGGGAATACTACAAAATACTGGCTGGAAAGAAAACACCAGTTTCACTGTAAATAATGAAGGTATCATTACAGATATCTCTTCTTTTGACCCACAAAATACATCCAATGAAATTATTGATGGTTTTGCTATTCCCGGGTTTCAGAATGCACACTCTCATGCGTTTCAATATGCTATGGCAGGTTTGGCAGAAAGGCATGAAAGCACTACTTCTACCCCAGATGACTTTTGGGGATGGAGAGAAGCCATGTACCAATTAGCATTAACAATGAATCCAGAGCAAATGGAAGCCATAGCAACAATGCTCTATGCAGAAATGGCTCGTCATGGATATACCAATGTAGCCGAATTTCATTATGTACATCACGATAAAAATGGAGTCCCCTACGCTAATCTTTCCGAAATGGGAAATAGTCTTATTTCCGCAGCAAAAAATGTAGGTATTGGGATTACGCTGGTTCCTATTTTTTATCAAAAAGGAGGTTTTGGGCAAGAACCAAATGACAGGCAGCGAAGGTTTATCTCTCCTACTATTGATGAATATCTAACATTATTAGAATCAAGCAAAGAAGCTTGTACACACTACCAACATGCTAATATTGCTATTGGCATACACTCTATGAGAGGAGTTGAACCGTCTGATATTGCCGAGATCGCAAAATCTGGACCTCAGAATATTCCCTTTCATATTCATGTTTCAGAACAACTAAAAGAGATAGAAGATTCTGTCAAATATCTGGGAAAACGTCCTGTAGAATGGTTATTAGATCATGTAGATATGAATGACAGGTTTCATTTGGTACACGCAACACACCTAACAGATAATGAAATCGAGGGAATTGCAAAAAGCAAAGCTAATGTAGTGCTCTGCCCTAGTACAGAAGGTAATTTGGGGGATGGATTATTTCCGTTAAGAAAATACCAGGAAAATGGAGGGAAATGGAGTATTGGCACCGATAGTCACATAGGTCTTAATCCGTTAGAAGAACTACGTATTTTGGATTATGGACAACGCTTAATTTCTCATAAAAGAAACACCTACTCCTCTAATCAACAAGGAAATTCTGGAATGTATGCATTAGAAATGGTTACTGAAACAGGAAGAAAAGCGATGAATAATTTTAACAAGGATTTCTTTAAGGTTGGAGAACCTCTAAATGCTTGTATTATTGATGCTTCATCACCATTATTAGCTACCGCCTCTACAAAAAATCTTACATCGACTATTGTATATGCTACAGATTCAAACATGCAGTTAGGAACTATTGCTAACGGAGAAATGATTGTTAAAAACCGAAATCATACAAAGTATCAGGAGATAAAAGAAAAGTTTGTAAAAACCATCGATGCATTAAAGAACAGGTGATATTTCTGACTAGTGTAACCTGTTGTGGGTTATTGAGAATAGATTTTTTCAACCATAATGCGTCAATTCGAGTGCCACGCTTTTGAGTGTGGTGTATCGAGAATAGGATTATGGTTGAAAAAATCTAAATGCACAACGGTTTAACTTATATACTTCATATAAAAAACCCTCTAGTAAAAAAACTAGAGGGTTTTACACATTTAACCACTTAAATAACAATCATATAAACTCAACTTAGTATAAAGATACTGTACTATGTAATACGATTATTACGGGTTTCCGCAATAGGTATGATTAATTCTTATAAGTATAATTTTGGTCCTTATTGATATAATTATCTAGAATAGCTTTTTTAACCGGAAACCCTTGTCATTCTGATTGTATCGAAGGGCTCAAGGCCTTGTTAGACTTATCGAAATACGTTATGTCTCCACATTACCCCGAACACAGTCGAGATTATACCTATATGGTTTGATGATGTCATATTTATTAAAAATAAGTTAGATTTGTTGAAGACATATAGGAAATATATCCAATTGGGTATATTTAATTGTTGGCAACAAGCTAGATTATCAATTTAATAAAATCATGGTAAAACCTATAATCCTATTTTTATCACTTTTACTTTTGGCATGTAATGGGTCGAATAAAAAAGAAAATAGTTCCTCTTCAAATATGGAAAGAAAAAGTGTCAGTTGTGTAAAGTATATATTTGAAAAAGATAGCATCTTTGGTGACATCAGAAATCACGCTTCTGAAAAGACTTCAGTAAGTGAAGCAATTAATAATTACTCCAAGAACTTGAAGTCATTAGATTATTCGGCTAAGTTCTAATTAGAATATGTTTTATCTTTACTTTATAAAAACGGAGAAATGATACCAGAAGATTTTAGAGATTTTTTCATTAGTTCATCGGCTTTGGTTCAATCAGAAATTGTTTCCACATTATTGGAGATCTCTACTGAGGGTTCAGCCCTGATTGATAGCAATCAGAGTAAAGCCATAAGCTGTCCTCATTGTAAGTGCAATAAAATTAAGGCTAATGGTAAGCTCAAAGGAGTACAGCGCTATGTTTGTAATACTTGTCATAAAAACTTTAGTGAAACTACCGGTAAGTTCTGGTACAACCTCAAGAAGAAAGACAAAGTTAATCGTTATTTATTCTGTTTACTCTCTGGATATAGTATTCGCAAGAGTGCCAAAGAAACAGGGATTTCTATTCAGACTTCTTTTGATTGGAGGCACAAATTACTTGTCTCCTTTGGGAGCGTAAGTGTGGATGAATTCCAAGGAATCCTAGAGAGTGATGATCTTTTCTTTGCTTACTCTGAAAAAGGGAATCGAAATTTGGATCGTCCTGCTAGAAAACGTGGCGCAAAGGCAAGTAAAGCTGGTCTCAGTAATGAAAAAGTAGCTGTGATAGCCAGTTGTGACCGATCAGGGAACAAAGATTTCAAAGTAGCTACCAGAGGTCGCATTAGTAAAAGTGACTTGGAGACTATATTACAAGGGAAGTTGGCTAAAGTAGAAACCCTTTGTAGCGACAGTCACAGAAGCTATACTGCATTTGCAAAAGACAAGAAGGTAGCACACAAAAAATTTAATGCTTCGAAGGGTCAAAGAGCTGTTGACAAAATATATCACGTACAAAATGTGAATAATATGGATATGCGTCTAAGGAAATTTATGGAGCCCTTCAATGGAGTGGCAACAAAATACCTTCAGAATTATCTGAATTGGTTTTTAGTCTTAGAAAAAATAAAAAATTCAACCAGTAAAATGGCAACCGTAGCAGCTATAGCCTTTGCTTCCAATACTGCCTGGATGGAATTTAAAAACATAGTAGTAAATAATATGCTTTTTAGAACTTAGCCGATTATTCTAATTGCCCAGAAGAATTTAAATCAGCATTTTATAAACATATTAAGGCCTGGCTGGATTTTAGAAAAGTATCAGATAAATATCCTATGCTACGTGGAGAATTGCATGATATTTTTTCTATCATAGAAAAAAGTAAAGATTCCACAGAATTTAAATCAAGATTGAGTCAAATTTTGGAAACATGGAAAATAGTTGAGCAGAGTTCAAATCAGTAAAAGCCAGTTGCCAACACCTATACCTTGTGCTAATTCCGAAAGCCGCTGACTTTCTTCATCGCACAGACGTTTACATTTAACGTTAGCAAATATAAAAACCAACACTAATCCATTAATGAAGTTTAACAAGATAATATTACTTTCTACCCTACTTATTTTAGGTTTAATTTACTACTTGAGTTTTAATTATATTTACAATACAGCTACAGCAGACTTAATAAATAAACAAATAGAAAATTCAAAAATTCAGGCGGACATAATTTCAAGTTTATTAAGTGAAAAATTAATATCAGGTTATTCAAAAGAAGAAGTAAAAAATGAACTTCAAAGAAGTATTGAAAATAGTCCAATAGAAAATAGCTTCATTTGTATGTTTGATGATACAGGAAAAGAAATATGCCACCCTGACAGAGAAAGAATTGGAAAAACACTGACTAAAAACAACTCGATATTAACATCAATACCCAATCAAAAAATTGAAAAAAATTTCAAAGAATCTATCATACAGAAAGTATCTATTGGAGGTTTAAGAGAAACTGAAAATTATACCGAGATAGTATATCTAAGTCCCGTTAAAAATACGGATTGGATTGTAGCTTCCCATTCTAATATTTTGAAGTTTAAAGACGTATTAGACAATCTAAAAGAGAAACTGTCATTTATATTTATTCTGGTATGGCTAGGTAGTTCTCTGTTGATATATTTTTTTCTTCAATTTATAAACTCTAAAAGTTTAGAGAAAATCACCGAACTAAACAGAGAGACGAGTGCAAAATACTTTAATGAGTTAAAAAAATTAAATAAAAACATTTCAAAAACTACGAATAGTGACAAATCAATTAATGACAGATTCTTAGCGGATAAAGGAATCAAACTCACACCTGTTTATATTGATAATATTGCCATTATCTATACAGAAAATAAAATCACTAACATTGTCGAGCATAACAATGAAAAATCTTCCATTAATTTAACATTAGATGAACTATTTAAATCTTTGAATCCAAAAACATTTTATAGAGCCTCAAGACAGGTTATTATATCGGCAAAAGCCATAAATAAAATAGAAAAATATGGAAATGCTCAACTAAAAGTAGAAACCAAGCCTATTTCACCAATAACAATTATCATTAGTAAAGCTAAAATCACAGAGTTTAAAAAATGGGCAGGCAAAAATTAATATTATTAAGGTACTACTGCAAATCGTTGCGAAGCTATTTCCTTAATTCTTTCCTGATATTTTTTATCAATATTTACTACTCTTTTTAAAGGATATCCTTTATAAAGCTCATACGACGATGTTTCTAAACCTGTATAAATAACACATTCCACCTTAAGAATTTTTTCAGGAATATTTGCACCAAACCAAACATTATCAGATTGTTGAAACCAAGTTACCTCATATAGTTTTGAACCTTTAGGATAGTTTGAATCGCTATGTGATGAAATGTAATTCCAAGCAATATCATTTCCATACAAAGTACTCATAGTGTTTCTCTTAGGATTGATTGTAACGGTAATTACTTTCTCTAGCAAAGGGTTAACAAGTAAACTATCAGTTTTACCTATTGAGGCAGACTCATTAAAGTTATTTTCAGAAGATTGATTGCAACCCAAAAGTAAAAACAAGAGTCCGAAACTAATTATTAATACATTCTCATTTAGAATATTTTTCATTTTGAAGAATTTAAAACATTAAGATTAAGTGGAGCAGTAAATACATAGTCATACTTTTCTACTGGTTTATGACAGGTAATGCATTCATTTACAAAAAGAGCATCACTACCATAAGGCTTTAGCTCATCGCCACGCCATCTTGCCCAACCCCAACTGTCAGTACTAGCATATTTTTCAGTATCTTTAATCATATATTCAACCTGTATAAAATTTCCCAAACGAATTATTTCATTATTATCTATTTGTTGAGCCCAAGCTGCTTTTGCAAAAACAGTCCCATTTGGCCAAGGATTAATTTTACCTGTCTCAATAGCTTTTACAGCTACATCATTTGCATAAATAACTCTCATAGAACGATTGTCAAAGCGGTCTGTAGTACTTACTGCTTTCCATTCCTGATAGTCTGGAATATACTCAATACCGTTAAGAGTTGGTTTTACTTGTTGTTTTATCTTTTTGTCTAAAAGTTGATAATATTCTATTGAGTTTTTAACAATCTGTATACTATCAGTAAGTTTCCGCTCAGAAATCGACAATAAATATGATTTAATTTGTTGTAATTCTTTATTGGTAATCTTGGATTTTGAGTGAGCTAATGTATATGACGGAAGAGGCATTTCGCCACTTAAAGCTTTGTTAAGTGAGTAAAAGAGTTTTGCGCTTACTTGTTTGGAGTTCAAGCTGTCAAAGTTTGAAAAATTTAACGCTTTACGTCCTTCTTTTATATGTGAATCTACAACAAAGTTAATAGGTATGATTTTATCAAACCATTGAAGGTTAGTTTGATTTGAATGACAATCATAACATGAATTTTTAATTATAAGTTCAATGCTATCAGGTACTGAAGTTAATAATTTATTGTATTCACTATTTTCGTTGATAGCAGTATAAGTTTCAAATTTATCTGGTTTTATAAATTGAATCAATATAAAGCTAACCAGCAGTCCAAGTATCAAGAATTTTATTTTTTTCATATTACAAACCTAGTTGTACAATGAAGTTCTAAAAAATGAAACTAGCTGAAACAACCATTTTAAACTCTGAAATGACCGAATAATTGACTGAATAATTACATTTGCTAACACCGGCAATCGTTACACAAGCCCATAATTTATTACAAAACGATCATTTTTAAGCCTCTTTACTATATCATATTTGATTTACTATTTCAAGAGACCTTTATATCGAATCTAAAGAGTTCATAAAAAGTCATTCTTACTTACTCTATCACTTAAACAAAAAGTAGTAAAGAGTTTTTCTTGATAATCTTTTTTAGTAAGTTGTGCAATAGCCACAATGGTTATAGTTAATACGGGTTTTGTTGCTTAACCCAAAGTTTAGCACTTTAAACCAAGTCCACCAAATCTTTTGATTTGGCTTTAAAATGAAAAAATAAAACAAAATAAAAAGTTTTGGCTAAGTGCTTAATCGGAAATTAATTGCTTTTTAATCCCATACTAACCATAGCCGGAGCCGTTACCAAACATATTAACAAAAGAAGAGAATATGAAAGCTACTAAATTATTAATACTGACAATCGTTATATCGCTAAATACTGTCTTTGCTCAAGAAAACGTTGAAAACGCTTCTAGTTTTCCACGCTTAGAAGGTCCCTATCTCGGGCAAAAGCCGCCAGGTATAACCCCTGAAGTTTTCGCCCCTGGTTTTGTTTCGACAGAGCATCGTGACCATAACGCTTTCTTCACACCCGACATGAAAGAGTTTTATTTTACTAGGAAAGACGTCAAAAATGGAAAATGGTCGTTAGTTCTTTTTAAATCCGAAAATAACCAATGGCGCGAGTCTGTGGTGGGACCCAGGGTGGGTCGCCCCCTCTTAGCTCCTGATGGTAAGTGTATGCATTTGGGCAGTAAATATATAGAACGCACCGAGATTGGATGGTCAGAAGTAAAAAGCCTTGGGCCCATGTTTGACCGGGAAGACTGGGGTATTATGCGCCTGTCGGCATCCGTCAAGGGCACCTATGTTTTTGACGATTATAAGAGCAACGATGTAATCCGCATATCAACACTCAAAGACGGCAAACGCGAAGAACCAAGACTGCTCGGCAAAGAGATTAACACCGGAAAATACAATGCCCACCCATTCATAGCGCCAGATGAATCCTATATTATTTGGGATGGTGAAAGAGATAGCGGGTATGGTGATATTGACCTGTATATCAGTTTTCGACAGCAAGACGGTTCATGGGGTGCTGCCATTAATTTAGGGAATAAAATAAACACAAGCGTTAGGGAGGCTTCAGCATACGTAACGCCAGACGGAAAATATATTTTCTTTAATAGAGAGGTAAGCTCAGGTAATGGGGATATATTTTGGGTGGATGCGCAGATTATTGAGACGCTCAGGCCCAAATAATAGACCATATGACAAGGACATCAAGCAGACAAAAGGCCTATTTTGAAAGCTTTGAACGTAGTTTGACTCAACTTGAAGAGGAAAACCCAAAGCATCATGGAGAATTTTCTCAGTCAGTCATACAATCACCGAGTGATTTGATAAGTTCGCTTCGAAATCTCTAACTAATAAATCGAATAATAATTATATATACATTTGGTAACAATGTATAAAAAACATAGGGCTTTAGGACTTAATCGAAAGATATGTGGTTATTTGGAAAGTCTATTATAGAAATGTATTTTTAGGTTTCTTTGATCAAAGAAACCTAAGAAAGAAGCAACAAGATTAGAAACTAACTTAGTGTAAACACCTAATCTTTAACTTGTGTAAACTATGTATCTTAACGAACATTGACAAAACCACAAACTGAATTGGGAACTTGGGGAACAGCCATAAAAAGTAATGATACTTCAGCAGATATTTATGCTGACTTTTTTGATTTGTATAATGACGGAAAAGAACCGAATGAAATCAAAAAAAAGCTGATTTCCGACAATCCAAACGGAACGAATGACTTTTGGTTTACTTTGGCTTTGGCTCTTTGGGAAACTAAAAGTTTGTCAAATGACATTTTGGAAAAAGTTCGTGAAATAATCAAAAGTGAATCTGACTTAAAAGTTTGGAAAGAGCTTGACGCAAGTGAATCAGACATAAAGAAAAGAAAAATTGTTCTTGAAAAGTTTCTGACCAAATTAGAATCTGAAAAAGCAAAACCAAAGGCAAGAAAACGGATTTCAAAAAAAGAACCAATATTTAAAAAAGGAAGTTGTTTAATATTCAAATTAGATAATGGAAATTATGGTGGTGGAATCGTTTTAGAATCTGACTTTGAAACAGGTTTCGGATATAACCTAATTGTTTCAACAAGAATAAATCAAGCCAGTTCCCCAACAGTTTCTGACTTTAAAAAATGTAATGTTTTAGTTGCAAGTTTCGGACATTGGAAAAACGAGCCAAAAGTTACTTGGTATTTACCAAAGAGATTTAAGAAAGAATTTTCAGAACTGTTCGAGAATATTGGCGAAATTCCTATTGAATTGAATTACACACCAAATGGAAGTGAAATTAGAGCAAGTTTTTCCACAGGTTGGCAAAATATAATCGAACCAATAAACCAACAATTAGAACACGAAAAAACAAACGAAATAACAAAGTCCTTTTCGATTGAAAAATTGATTAAACGAAAAAAATGGTGGCAATTTAAATAAAAACGTTTTACAACAATGCCTATACGTAATGCGGGTTATCTACTAAACGAAAGGTCAGCGCGATTAATGAAGTCCGCCAATACTTTAATTTGGTGTTTAAAGTGAATAAATTAAAAACAAAATATAAACTCTTGGCTACGTGCAGATTTGAAAACTCCGCTTTTCAAATCCCACACTACGCATAGCCGGGTCGTTGTGTGTCATACCAAAAAAACTGGAACTGAATGAAATTGAAGAACATTAATCTGAATTTATCTTTTTGCGGAATATTAATTCTGATGTTTTTTATATCTTGTAATAACGGAGATTATTTACAAGAATTTGAGAATTACAATGAATTCAACAAAATTGAAAACCCAAGGTTAACTGGTTGGTTTCCTGTCGAATTAATAAAATCTGACGCGCAGAATATAAAAAACATATCCTATTTAAATACAAAATGCATCTTTGGAGTATTTGATTACGAAAATGAGGAACTTTATGACTCAATCTTCAATAAGGAAAAACATATTGACAAAACACACAATGAAATATTCCAATCACAGATTGAATTAGTTGAAAATATTATACCAGAATGGTTTCCAAAAGTTGACTATTGGAAAATAAAAAATAACGGAATTATCCTGTTTGATAATTGTTATGCATACAAGGATTTAAATAAAAAGCAGATTTATTATTTTCATCCTGAAGAAGAAAGTACCCTTATTAATGGAAAAAGATACCCAGGAATAAGGAATACGATAAGATGAAAAAGTACGAACACACAACAATGGCTATAATTAATACGGGTTTTGTTGCTTAACCCAAAGTTTAGCACTTTAAACCAAGTCCACCAAATCTTTTGATTTGGCTTTAAAATGAAAAAATAAAACAAAATATTAGTAATTAATGAATATTAAAGAATTATATAACGAACTAAGTGATGCATATTCTGACAATAATTTAAATACTATCACAGGAAAACTGATAGCGTTATATAAAAGCAAGAACTTTGGAAAGATTAGGGAAATAGCAAATAAAATTTCAAAATATGTAACAATTGATGAAGAAAAAGATGCTAAATGTTTCTCCAAACTCATTGTTCTTTACCATCCAGATAAAGGTGAATTACACAGAAAAAGCATAAATAAACTTTACAATGAAAATAATTTAGATTCCCTTACTAAATATTCTCACATACTTCAACTCAATGAAATTGAGAATACTGTTATAAATACTATTGACGAAAGTGTAGATTATCATCCTGAATATGCTTGGGAAAGCAACGAAAAAGAAGGGTATTATTTTTATGAAAAAGATGAAGTAAATACAGAAAATGAATCTGACTCAAAAACATATGATAAATCATTTTACAATGAAATAAAATTTAGACAGTATGGAGATTTATCAATAGACTTCCCTCCTCATTACCTTGAAGATATTGAAGAATTTGAACTTGCTCAAAGTGGTATAGAATTATTAGATGGAATAGAGTATTGTCAACACGCAGTTATATTTGACTTATCGAACAATAGTATAACTGATATTTCAGAACTTAGCACATTAAATAGATTAGAAGAATTATATTTAGGAAACAATCAGATTGGATATATTGATGCTTTGAGCAACTTATTTGAACTAAAAATAATTGATTTATCTAATAATCAAATTGATGATATCTCACCTTTATTTGAACTTGAAAACCTCGAATATGTTAACATTATCGGTAATAAAATACCTGATAATCAAATTAAAAAATTGAAAGAGAAAGAAATAATTGTAATGAATTAAAATACGCCACACAACAATGTGAAAATGATAAGGGTTTTGTGCAAAACCGAAAGTTAGTGCAGATTAACAAAGTCCGCCAAACCGAAAAGTAAGTGCCTTTCAATCCCTTACTATTCTTATACTAAACGTTGTGTGCACGCTCAAAAAAAATCAGAATTAATAGAGAATATGAGTTTTTTAAAATCACTATTTAACATAAAAGAACAGCCAATAAACTCGTACTCTGATTTTTGGAATTGGTTTGTACAAAACCAAAAGAAATTCCATAAAGTTCTCAAAGACCAAGGAAACATTAACAAAGTGTTTTTTGACAAACTTGCCCCTAAACTTAACGAATTGAAAGATGGTTTTTGGTTTCTTGCAGGTATGTACGATGATAATACAGCAGAATTGATTTTAACTGCGGATGGAGTAATCAAAAACATAGTATTTGTTGAGGAATTGACAAAGTCTGCACCGAAGATGGATAACTGGAAAATTACAGCACTCAAACAACCTTCTGATTTAAATCAATACGGAATTCAAATGGACGGTTATAAATTTGACGAAAGTAAAATGAATTTCTATGCAACTGACCATAAACACATGCCTGATGAGATTGATATTACAATCACTCATAAAGGTTTTAGCGAAGAAACTAGAGCTGTAATGACAAATGGAGTTTATCTCGCTTTAGACAATTCTCTTGGCGAATTAAATTCAGTTACCACGATTGATAATGTTAATATTATTAACACAAATGATGCAACATCTGACTTAATTCCATTAGAAAAACTAAAGGACTTTTTGACTTGGAGAGAAAAAGAGTTCGTGGAAAAATATAAAGGATTAAGACATAATACAGACGATGATAACTATTCAAGTTTAGAAGCTACATTAGAAAATGGACTGCCATTACTTGCCATAGTAAATTCGGATTTATTGAACTGGGATAGCAAAGCTTCCCATCCTTGGATCTCAATAATGGAAATTAAATATGACGGAGAAAATAATAATGGAATGCCAAATGATTCCGATTATCAACTTTTAAACGAAATAGAGGAAAAGATAATGCTTGAATTAAAAGATTCTGATGGATATCTAAATATTGGGAGACAAACAGCGGATTCTATGAGAGAAGTTTATTTTGCTTGTATTGACTTTAGAAAACCATCTAAAGTACTTCACAAGATCAAAAACGAATATAAAAATAGAATTGAGATAGACTTTGATGTTTATAAAGACAAATATTGGCAATCATTTAATAGATTCATAACCAATTAAAAAGCACATAACAATTTGTATATTGCATATGCTTCCCGAAGGAAGCATATGCAATATACAAGAGACGTTCCCAGCAATATGAAAAAACTAATTCCAATAGAAGAAAGAGAATCTGAATTAATAAGATTTGGAGCTAATAAAGATTTCGTTGAGAATATTGGAAGAATAGACGAACTAAAATATCGTGTTGAGAACGTGGACGGAGCTTATTTCTATTTCCCAACAATTTCTAATTACAAAATATTGAATGGACTAAATATTATTCCAATTTATGACGAAGGGGAATCTTTCCGAGTATTTGGATACAATGATTCTATTCAAAAAATCTTTCATTTTGAATTAGAAAACGATGAAGTATATGACAATTATGGAACTAACTGGAACTTACTTTTTTTAGATATTATGTTTGAGTATTTTAATGATGATATTGAGGACGAACTTGACATAACAAAATTTAAAGAAATTGGAGAGAAATTAGGTTTTAACAAATCCGAAACTTTATATAAGTTATTAAATATTCCAGTAGACGAGTACAACGAAAAATATAACGACCTTGAGAAATGGAAAAACGAATTGGCTGAAAAACTAAAAATACTATAGGTAACATTATATATGAAATCAGAGCAAGTTTTAGTGCTAGACCGAAAGGTTATTTTCTTTTGCAAAGGCGCTATATTTTTATAAATTAAACAAGAAATAAAAATACGCGGATAAATCGATTGGTATAGGTGTATTTGCCTTGCACCGATTCATATATTTGGCGTTGTACACCATTTGACAAAGAACATGATGAAACTTAAAGCATTTTTTGGGAATTCTATAAAAAATGAGATTAGGGAGCTGGCTAAAAGCATTTTAAATGACCAATGGAAAAGTCGAGTTTCATCTGTAGAAATAGAAAGTACTGGAATTTTGGATGGTCAAGAAATTGTTTTCGAATTTTTAGAAAAAAATGAATCTGGTTGCGCATTTGACCACTTAAACTATGTGGTGTCGGAAACAGAAACAAAACTGACAGCTGAGCAGGTTGTTAAAATTAAACAAATAGATAAAAAATTGAATTCATAAAGCAGTTATATATGAGTTGGGATATTGTACTTTTTAATTCAAAACAGAAAATCGACTCAATTGAGAATGTAGACGAAAATCAATTAGAACCTATTGAATTTGTAAAGATTCTAGAGGATTCATTCGGGGAGATTGTTATGAACAAGAACCATAGAGAGATTAAAGGTAAAGACTTCTCAATTGACTTTTATACAGATGATGAACCAGTAAGTAATAAAATGATAAGTCTTTATGGGGAGAATGGATTGTTTGAATTAATAGAATTAGCAAAAAAGTATGATTGGCAAATATATGACACAGAATTAGATGTAATGATTGACTTGAATAATCCACAAAATAACGGATTTAAAAACCATCAAAACTATCTAAATCAAATTTTAAAAAATGGCGAGTAGATTAAAAATCAATTCTGACTTTATTTCAATTTGCAATCAGATTCAAAAAGAAAACCTTGATTTAGAAGTTTGGTGTTTAATTGAAAGTAGTGACCAATTTCAGGCTAATAATTTTTGTGGAGGCTTTGATGCGACTGAAGAAGAGTTTTGTTTCAGCTATTATGAAAAAAATGAGATTGAGTATTGGTTCCAATTTCCCTTAGCTGATATTGAAAGGTTTGTAAATGGAGAAATTAAAGAGATAGAACTAAGAAAGGCTGAATGAAAACGGTGTACAACATATGAAAAAAGTCTTCTACTCATTATTATTGATTTTCCTTTCTTTATCATTAAAAGCACAAGAAAATCCTTTACTTAAACAAATATCTGAACTAGAAGGTTCTGATAAACAAGTAAACCATGTACTAAATCTAATAGTTACGGAACTACAAGAAGATAAAATAATAGTCGAACTTAAAGAGAAACTAAATTCTGACTTGAATTCAGTAATTTCCTGTGTTACTCCCTATAAATTAAGTGAAAGTTTAAAATTGACGGATGAAGAAAAGAAAGAATTGAAAAAACGTATTGTGAAAATAGCGGACAAATTTTCTGAATTAAAATACTATACACTTTTCGAATTTTCTGGTGGATATGCTCCCATTTTCGGAGTTAATACAAAAACTATTAAAAATAAAGAAATAGTAGTTGTGATGCTAGGAGGAGACTGTAGCAAGAATAAAACGGAATTAAAAGCTGAAGAGATTTATACTGTATTTAATAACAGAATGAAAGAATTAATGAATTAATAAAAACGGTGTACAACACTATATATGCGATCATAGCTGATTAGGAATTAATCGATTGGTTCTTGTATATTTATGTTAGCGCAATGCTCGCAAAATGAAAAAAATAGCAATCAATGCGCAGATAAAGTTGATAGTTAGACAACATTTTGTCCTGTAGCCATATTTTAGGACAAGACATTAAAAGTATCAATACAAATTAAAAAGATAATGGATAAAAAAAACATTAAACAAAAAATTCTTCACTTTCCTTTGACTAAAGTAATAATCGGACTTATTGTCTGTGGATTAATTATTGGACTTGGACAGACTCTAATTCAAAAAGGGTTAAATTTCACGAATATTGATAAGGATTTGAAAACTCTAATTGGAGGAATATTTGTCGCAGTACTTGCTATAATTTCTTATACTTATTTATTTAAATTTTATGAAAAAAGAGAAATTACAGAATTCTCGAAAAAAGGCATTATTAAAAACTTATTGATTGGACTTGTTTTAGGAGTAATCCTGCAATCGTTAACAATTTTAGTAATTTACCTAAAAGGCGGATATTCTGTTATATCTATTAATCCTATTTTATTTATCATTCCACCTTTAACAAGTGGTATTACTGCTGCCATTATTGAAGAAACTTTATTTAGAGGCATAATATTTAGAATTCCAGAAGAAAAATTAGGAAGTTACATATCTCTTTTAATTTCGGCTTTTATATTTGGAGCATTGCACATAAGCAATCCAAACAGTTCATTAAGTGCTGGAATTGGGCTTGCAATTCAGGCAGGTTTACTACTTGGAGCTGCCTATATATACACAAGAAATTTATGGTTCCCAATTGCGATTCACTTTGCTTGGAATTTCACGCAATCTGCTATTTTCGGAGCTAATGTATCAGGAAATACAATTTCCAAAACATTAATAACCTCTAAAATAGAAGGTGCAGAATGGTTTACGGGCGGACAATTTGGACCAGAAGGTTCAATACAAGCAACATTTTTTTGTCTTATTGCAACAATTATTCTTTTAGTATTAAGTCATAAAGAAGGGAAAATTATTAAACCGTACTGGAGGGAATAAACAACAATCTACAAGGTTAGAAACTAATTTAGTGTAAACCCTAATCTTTAACTTGTGTAAACCATGTCCCTTAATGAACAGCTGAACAAAAAAACTACGGAAATAACTATGACAAAAATTCATCATTTAAATTGTGTGAAAATTGAATCACCAATGGGTTCTGCTATCGGACATTGCTTACTCATTCAAGAAAATGAAAAACTTATACTCATTGATGCAGGAATCGGTATTTTGGAATCCAAAGAGCCCGAAAAGAGATTAGGAAAAGAATTGATAGAGGTTACTGGATTTGAATTTGAAGAAAGTTTAACGGCTATTAGACAGGTTGAAAAACTTGGACTTAAACCTAAAAATGTTGAGAATATAATCTGTTCGCATCTTGACCCTGACCATATCGGAGGGTTGGCAGACTTCCCTAAAGCTAAAGTTCACGTTTCAAAAGAAGAATATGAAAGTTTTAAAAGTGGAAACGAAAGATATTTACAGCAACAACTATCCCATAATCCAGATTTGAAACTTTATGAAACTAACGATACTGAATGGTTTGGACTTCCTGCAAGAAAAGTTGATTTGAACATACAGACAGAAGTACTCTTAATCCCATTGTTCGGACATACACTCGGACATTGTGGGATTGCCATAAAAACCAATGACCAATGGACCTTTTATGTTGGAGATGCTTATTATTTAAGAGCTGAATTGGAAGATAAAAATCATCCTGTTGACCAATTAGCAACAATTAGAGCTGTAGATAATAATTTGAGATTGGAATCTTTAGATAAAGTGAGAGAAATTATTGAACGGTGTGGTAATCAAATGGAATATTTTGGTTATCACGACCCAACTGAATTTGAAATAAAAAAGTCAGTGGGTAACAATGTATAAACGCAATTATGGCGGATTAGACTACGTCTGAATCCACGTGTATTTGCTAAAGCCTGTACTTAATCTAAAATTAACGCATATAAACCCCTAACTGACGGTTATACGAAACGTTACCCAACATTATGAAAAAAGCAGAACTCGAAAGTAAAATTTTAGATGCTACATCAAGTTTGATTGATATAGCGACTGATATTTGTTGGAATAAAATATCGAGAAATTGTGAATATATAATGTCGGAAATTGATGAAAATATTTGGGGTAATTATTTTGAACGTGCTAAAATTCGAAAAAAAGTTAATAACAAAAAACCGCCCAAATCGTTGAACGGAATTGTGGCTGAATTGACTGCGATTTATGAAAATCTTTACGACATAAACCTTTACATATATAAATCGTTGTCGGATAAAACTATAATAGAAATAAGATACTTTTTAAAAACTTCTCATACAGCAGAATTTTATCCAACAATCATAAATAATGAGCCAATGCTACATTGTAAAGTTGCTCGACCATCATATATTGCTAAATCCCCAAATTCAACAAAACTTGAGAAAAAATTTGACGTAAACTGGGAACTTGGTGGAATTAGACACGAATTCAACAAGTTTTTAGGTAAAATACGATATAGAATATGGAAATATGAACACGAACATAAACAGAAATTATATAGAGAAGGTAAATGAAAGATAGACCTGTTTTAATTTCAGCCATAATTTTAACAATCATAATTGAAATCATTTTGATGATTTTAGTTTACAATAAAATCGGTTCAGAAAGACTTCCGACTCAAATCGGGCGATTAACAATTCAATTAATACTTATATTTTGGGTTTTGAGTAGTAAATCCAATGTTGGACTTTTCTTATTGACAGCTTATCATATTGTCACAGGATTATTTGGAATGTATTCAAAAGGTTCCGTAGAATTACTTGGACAAATATTAATTGGTTTTCATCTATTAATTGGATTAGTAATATATTTCCACGATTGGATTGAAAACAAAATTGAAATAAAAAACGTTGGGTAACAACATTTATGCGATAATGCGGAGTTTTGGTTTAATCGAAAAGTAATCGCTCATTTCGTTTGTCGCCAAAGATTTAAATTTAGTATTTTAGAAAATATAAAAACAAAACATAAACTTTGGCTAAGTGCTAGCTCGAAAACTAGTGATTTTCTGCCTCCGCACTACGCATAGTTAAACGTTATAGGGCATTAACAAAAAGAAATGTACAAATGAAATTAAAGTTATTTTTCAGTCTTGTTTATCTAATAACTATCTTAAGTTGTAATAACAAGTCAACCCAAATTGATACATCTCATACTCGGATACAAAAATCAATAGATTCAGTTTTCAATCAATTGGTAACAGATGAAATATTTAATGGTGAAATTCTTGTAGCGCAAGAAAATAAAATAATTATTCATAAGTATTATGGTAAAGCTAATTTAATCTCCAATGAGGATTTCACAAGTGAATCTGTGTTTGAAATTGCGTCTGTAAGTAAACCTTTTGCTGCATTAGCAATAGCAAAATTAGTATCAGAAAATATATTAAGTTATGATGATTTTATTACAAAATTCTTACCTGAACTTCCTTACGGTAATATCAAAATTAAGCACTTAGTTTCACATACATCTGGATTACCTGACTACAATGCAGTTTTGTACCCAAACTGGGATGCTACAAAAATCGCCAACAATCAAGATTTGCTTAATATATTAATTGAAAAACCACCTGAACTATTATCAAATCCAGGTATCGAATGGAAATATAGTAATATTGGATATACGCTTTTAGCCATTATTGTAGAAAGAGTGCAAGATAAAACATATCCTCAATACTGTAAAGATTACATATTTAAGCCTTTAGCGATGAATCGAACAATAATTCCAAACTATGAAAAAACAAAAGAAAATAAGTATTACGTAAATGACTATATATTCAGTTTTGGAAATGCAAAATATATTGACCCAAGTATATATCCATACTTTGATAATGCAACCTTTACAGGAGATATGTATGGAGCTCAAGGTATTTGTACAGGAGCAAATGACCTCTATAAATTCACCAAAATATTTTCATATCAAGACATTTTATCAGACTCATTATTTAAGTTATATACATCACCTCAAGGCATTAAAACTCCATTGAGCAAGGATTATACATTAGGTTGGTTTTCCGATACCGATTCAATAATGGGGGAATCACTATTTTATGCAGGTGGTTTTGCAGGACATCGCTCTTTTCTTGAATATTACAAGAAAAAAGAAACTGTTATAATTATTCTAAATAATACTTCTGCGCCAGTTTGGAGTTTAAGGAAAATTATTACCAACTGTTTAACTAACCAGAATATTGAGTATCCAAAAAAATCATATATAAAAATGTTGAGCTATCAACTTCAAGAAGTTTTGGAAGATAGAATTAATAAGAAAGACATAAATGATTTTGATAGTGCCGTGTATAAAATAAGAGACTATGAATTTGAAGAGCTAATAGAAGAATTGATTACCAATAATCAGTATGATTTAGCAATCATTGCATCTGAAAAAATTTCAGAAATTAATCCTGATAATTACAAGCCTTTTTTCCATATTGGTGATATTAAATATAAAATAGGCAAAATTGAAGAATCGTTGATTTATTTCAATAAAGCCCTTAAACTTAATCCAAATGACACAATAATAATGAATAGGATTAAAGAAATAAAGAACGAATAAAAACGCCCTACAACATGGTATATAGCAAATAGAGCATTCGGTGATTTACGAAAGTTCAGTACTATTTATAGGCACCACCAAGTCTTTTTGATTTGGCTTTAGAACAAAAAAGTAAAACAAAATAAAAAGTTTTAGCTAAGTGCTCAATCGAAAATTCACTACTTTTAATACCCGTACTAACCATAGCGAGACGTTACCACACATTAAAACAAGCTGAATGAGTATAGAAAAAGCATATAATGCTTGGGCAAGTCAATATGACACAAATGAGAATCGAACAAGGGATTTAGATAAAAAGTGTACTATTGAAACATTGAATAATTTTGACTTTAAAAATGTATTAGAATTAGGTTGCGGAACAGGAAAGAATACAGAATGGTTACTTAATAAGGCAAACAGAATAATTGGTTTGGACTTTTCTCAAGAAATGCTCAATAAAGCAGAAGAGAAAATATCTGATAAAAGAGTAGTATTCAAAAAAGTTGATTTAACTAAAGGTTGGGAAATAGAGGACAACTTTGCGGATTTAATAACTTCGAGTTTAACACTTGAACATATTGAAAATTTGGACCACATTTTTTCTCAAGCAAACCGAATACTGAAGAATAATGGACTGTTTTTTATTAGTGAATTACATTCCTTTAAGCAATATTCTGGAAGTAAAGCTAAATACGAAACGGAAAACGGAACTGAAGAATTAGAAGTTTATGTTCACCATATTTCAGAATACATTGATGATGCAAAAAATAATGGTTTTCAGTTAATCGAATTAAAAGAGTGGTTTGATGAAAACTCAGAAAATGGAATACCAAGATTGATATCATTTATATTTAAAAAATAAACACTAATGCCAACAAAGATGTATATAGTGGATAGCTACCCTGTGTGATAGCTACGACACCATACACGGATCGTTATAGAATATTTTAAGTAAAATGAAAACCGAGAAAGAAATTCTAAAAGAACTAAAAGCTAAATGGCAAATAAACCCATTCAATCTTTGGATTCCTCTTTCAGATTTTAGTGAAAAGAATACATGTTATTTTAATAGCGTTGAGTTCAATAAAAAATTCGGTTTTGACAAATTAAATAGAATTTATAACAGCCTGAAAACTGGAGGGATTTATGAATTCACCTACCCAAAAGAGACTAAAATTATTGACAAACTGAACATAGTTGAGTTTTCTGGAAATGACACTTTTTACGTTGATAAAAATGTTAACTATATGATTTATCTCACTCACGAACGAACCATTGCTTTTGCTGGGGATGAATTGATAAACCAAATAAAAAAAGAGTGGATTGAATTTGAGAAATTCATTAATCCTTGGGAAAAAGATGACTCAATCGAAGAACTTGAGAAAAGAATTCCAATATGGAATTCAATTTCCGAATTTTATTTAGATACGGAATTACAAAGTGAAAATTATGAATCGATTACTAATACTTTTTTAAACTCTGACTTACATATATCGGAATTAAAAGAAATTGACTTGTACGAAGTTTTTCCGGTTTTAAAAAGAAATCAAATTAGTCTAGCTGGAGAATGGAACGGGTTTGACGAAAAATGGCTACATGAGGCTTGTACAAAAGCTTATTTAAAAAGAAATAGTAGTTTTTTTAGATGGAAAACAAAGTTATACAATCGATTTTTGTATTCTATGAGAAAAGATCATTGGATTGAAATAGAAAACCGAATAAAAACGCACTATAACAATGTACAAAAAACATAGGGCTTTTAGATTTAATCAAAATATTTATGCTTATTTGCAAAGTTGCCAATTATAAAATTTGGTGTTTACAAAAAATGATAAAGCAAAATATTTATACTTGGCTTAGTACTCATCCGAAATGTATCGCTTATCACCTGCCCTACGTTTCTTATACAAGATGTTCTCATTAATTAGAAAACAATGATTGATTTAACAGATAAATTTCAAGATTTAGACACAAAATTGTTTGCATTGCTAAGAAGCCTCAATAATGAAGAATGGAATAAACAGACCATAGCAAAACTATGGAAGGTTAAGGATGTTGTTGCACATCTCTTAGATGGAAATATTAGAACCTTGTCTGGGTTGCGAGATAATTACAAAGGAGAACCACCAGTTATAAACTCTTATCAAGATTTATTAGATTTTCTAAATGCTATGAATGCAGAATGGGTGACATCAATGAAAAGAGTAAGTCCCAAAATGTTAATTGATTTACTTGAACATACAGGACCCAAATTTTGCAAATATTATGGTTCGCTAGACCTTTTAGAAAAAGCTGAGTATTCTGTAGCCTGGGCTGGAGAAAATGAAAGCAAAAATTGGATGCATATTGCACGAGAATACACTGAAAAATTCTTACATCAACAACAAATAAGAGATGCTGTAGGAAAACAAGGATTAATGACTAAACGTTATTTTTATCCTTTTTTAGAAGTTTGTATGTTTGCCCTACCTTATACGCTTAGAGATACTAAAGCGGAAATTGATGACACAATCAAAATGGAAATAACAGGAAAAGCTGGTGGAATATGGTATGTACAATATAATGGAAAAAGCTGGAAAATTATTGATTCATTATCGGAGAATTTGCCAATTACAGAAATTTCAATCGACCAAGACTCTTCGTGGAAATTATTTTCAAAGAGTTTACGGCCAAGTGATTTGACTGACAAGATTAAAATAATAGGAAATCAAAAAATTGGGAATGAAGCAATTAGTTTGGTTTCATTTATGGTTTAAGAAACTAATGCCAACAGTGTATGTGTTCATAGCAGATTAGTAATTTATCGAATGGTTCTTGTATAGTTATGATAGCGCAGTAATTTTAAAGCTGAATAAAGTATAAAATATACGCGAACTTGCCCATAGCTAGGTAACTTTTTGTCCTGCTACGACACATACTCATAACATTAGAAACAATAAAAAGCACTTTTGTAACCTTTTACAAAAAAAGAGGTCTTAAATAAAATGTAAAGACACATCAATTATGAAAAAGGCTATTCTTTCAATGTTTATTATTTTCTCTCTACTATCTTACTCGCAAGAAAATAAATTAAACAAGGGTTACTTGGAAGTTCTTGAAGAAAAAGGTCAGGAGCCGGTCAAATTCGTAAACGATCTGTTGGAGAGTGTTGATCTACTTATTTTTGATGATGCATTGCATTTAGCTAAAGAGCCTTTTGATTTTTATCAGGAATTAATAAGGAACGATCAATTTAAGAGTAAAGTCAAGTATATCTTCATTGAAGTGTTTTCAACCACTTCTCAACCCTATATCGATGAGTATTTTAGTAATTCGATAAAGGATAATATGATATTGTTATCTGTTTTTCAAAATGATTATAGCGGTTATGGTTGGCGTTATAAAACGTATCTTGATTTACTAGAAACTATTTGGGAAGAAAACTCTCAACTTTCAGAATCTGATAAAATTCAAGTGATATGTGTAAATCAGCCCATTTATTGGAGTGCAATCCAAACCCGAAAAGATTATGAATTCTTTCAGGAATCATTGGTAGGTAGAGATTATTTTATGTATAAAATTATCTTACAAACATTAGAGGATTTCAAAATTGGAGCGAAAGGTATATTTCTGACCAATACAAGACATGCATATAAAGGGGTAAAAAAATCTAGTGGAAAATTTTACTGGAATACAGGAACGTTCTTAAATCAATGGCATCCAAAAAAAACATACTCCATCCGTTTACACAATGTAAACCTTTCAATCCAATCGAAATTAGACAATTCTACATTCAAATCAACCGAAGGATTAGACAGAGTTTCTTATAAATGGGTAAGAATAGACAATGGACGATGGGATAACGCATTTAAAGAAAATGGCAATGTCCCTATAGCAATTCCATTAGAAAAAAATGTTTTTGGAAAAACACCTTATACAGGTAATCATATGTTAAATGTGGCGCATGATCAAACCATGTATGATGCTTATGATGGTCTCATTTTCTTAGCTCCTTTAGAAGAATTACATTTCTCAGGAAAAGTTGATTTTATCTATACAAATTCATTTATTCAAGAGTTGAAAAGAAGATTATCACTACTACACGGAAATCAATTATCTGATTTTTTAAGTAAACATGGCGTTGACACACTAGATGATTTTATAAAAAAAACCATTAAACCTCAAGAACCTATGAAAAATACGCTTGTTCCCAAAAAAAGGAATTAACTGCTTCTGATAAAAAACTGAGTCAACAAACAAGTCTTTTTAAGTCTATCTTGACACAAATTTGTTATTATAAGTTAATCTATCAAAAAGCACCTTACAACAGCTATTATCTTGAATTTAATAATGAAGGGAATTTTTGTGTGGAATCTGAAAAAACATTTACTAATACCAAGTCCTATGTACAGCCCTTTCCTAAGTCATAGGTTAAAAATACGATATTCTAATTATCTCATACTAATAATTTTATATTGTTGAAATATTGCAAACAAGGCAACTTACTATAGCAATGTGATAACTTTTATAAGGTTTCACCCAAATTATTTAGCTGTCCACTTTTGTACCAAAAACATTGTTGAGTTTGTAGGCTTATATTTTAACTTACCTCTCGTTTCTGTTCTAATAATAGCATGAATATGACTCAGTAATCTTCTGTCCACCTTTACTAAAACCCTCTTAACATCTTTTCCTTGATGAGACCAACAATACAAGGTTAAAACGTAAAGCTTGTCCAGTCACTTCTATCAGGTAACTCCTCATTATAGGCTAAAAAAGCATTTTGGATAAAACCAAACATTATTTGGATAGTATTGAACATGATAAAAACTAAAATTTAGTTGCTTTGGATAACTATAAGATGAATTGATTCATAAATAAAATTCGCGAACACTATACATAACAAATAGGGACTTAAGTATTTAATCCAAAGATCATTACCTATTTGTAAAGTCGTCAAATATGTAAAGCCTTTGCTGAGCTTGTCGAAGTATGGCTTTTAAGATTGATACGTTAAAAACAAAATATAAAAATTTGGCTCAGCCTAGTATGCTATGTTTCATATACTGAATGTTGTAGCCTATTAACACAATTATTATGACTTATAAAAATCAAATGAATTTATCTAAAATACGTTTTTACAATGATACTATTAGAGACCGCATTTTGAATTTACCGCTATTGGTCAGTCTGTTTATTATCATTTTTTCAACTATATTTTATGAAGCCAATGCTCAAGTAGTTAATGCACGAAGAACAGGATTTACGTGGATAACAACTAAAAAAGTGAAAGACGTTAGTTTTGGAGCAGGATATACGATGTACAGTGCTGCATGGCCAATCTTTAAAGATTATCCAGGAGCATCAAATTTCCAGACAGGACTTGGGAGTTCTTGGTTAACCACACAACGAACAGGTAATGAACCTGCTAAATTTTATACAACTATTGAAGGTGGTTTAGGCTGGTGGATGGATACACGTTTTGGAACTAAACATCCAAAATTTATAATGGGTGGCGTTTCACATAATTTTTTCGCTTGGGCAAATGGCCCTGGTGCTGGAAAAAGTTCAATGTTACGAAACGGACAAAGAGATTGGAGTACGCCAGGAGGTAAATATGGTATTGCTCAATTATCAAATAGGTTGCTTTGGGCACCTGATGGGCTAAACATGGCGCAAAGTTTAAATGGCGAATTGTTAGGCTATGGTTACACACCTTTACCTTTAACCGATCCGATGGCGCAAACAGCTGGTGTAAATATTGAAACAGGAAATCAGTGTTGGACATTATTTATGAATTCTACGAACTTCAAAGGACCTGCAGCTTTCTTCTTACCAACTTTCTGGACGAAACCTGTATTGGCTAATCCGGCTTTAGAAGGCTTATTTTTTGACACAAGACCATCGAATCCTAATGTTGGTCTTGGTGTGGAGCAAGCACTTTTTCCAGCAATAATTTCTTCAGATAATAGTGGAACTCGTTATGCAAAAATAGAAAGAATACAATTTCCAATTAGTGATGAAAATAACTCAATTATAATGAATCAAGTTACTGCTTATTCTCAAAATGCACTTTGGAATGATATGGAAACTTGGTTCAATGGCGGTGCAATAGTTCAACCAGGAATGAACCAGACAGGGGTTATTGATGTCTCCTTTTCGAATAATGGTGGTTCAATGAGCGGTGAAATTTCTGAAAGTCGGCAAAATGGTTTAGACCATCCAATTGACTTGACTTATATAAATAATGTTCAACAAACCACCAATACAATGGGTTTTGAATATGATCTAAATACTGTTGATAAAAATAATGGTAATTTTATTTTACCCGAGTATTTTAGGCTTGATCCAGATAATAAATGGCGCCCAATTGATGCTACAAATGTTCCTGCTTCTACTAATTTGATAGCTACAGACATTCCTGCAAGTCCAAGAAGTGAAATTACTTATTTGACTCCATTGGAATCAGATTGCCACTGGCAAGACCCAAATGGCCCTTGGAATAACCCTGGCCCTTCAGCCGGCCCTTTTACTGCGGATTTAGGTGATGGAACAACCGTTACATATTACTGGTATCGCTTTATTGACCAACCTGCGATTATAAACGCAAATCTACCAACTAGCATGCGTACGGCAATGCAAGCTAGAGTTGAACTTATTCATTCTAATTGGAATCATACGGATGAATATTTAGCTCCTCCATCAGCAGGGAATTTAGCTACAATTGACCCAAATGTAATTATTCAGCCACCTGCTGGTTTCGAAATCGGTTATGTGCCTATCGTTACCAGACAGCAAAAAACGCCAAGTAAAGTAAGAGTTTTTATTTTAGCTGGGCAGTCAAATATGCAAGGACAAGGTACTGTTGTTGATCCCGAAAATGATCCAGGCGATTTGATAGATGTTATCCAAAACGACACGAGTGGCGATTGGTCAGTAATTGGACAAGACAATAATTGGACTACGCTGAATAATGTTCATCTGTATTATGAAGGTCATCAAGGAACAATTAGAGAAAAAGTTACCGTTGGTCAAGGTGCTAACTCTAATTCAATTGGTCCAGAATTAATGTTTGCGCACCAATTAGATGAGTATTATGATGATCCCATACTGATTATCAAAACGGCCTGGGGTGGAAAAAGTTTAGCAGAGGACTTCCGTCCACCTTCCGCTGTTGGTAAAACTGGGCCATTCTATAACAAAATGATTCAAATCATACAGCATGTTACTCAAAATCTATCGACAGAGTTTCCAAATATTGGAACAAATGATTTTGAAATTTCAGGATTTGCTTGGTTTCAAGGGTGGAATGACGGCAAGAATAATGATTTTCTGAATGAATATGAAAGTAATCTCAACCATCTAATAAATGATGTAAGAACTGATTTAGCAATTCCAGATCTCCCAATAGTTGTCGCTAGTTCTGGGCATGGTGGATATTTTCTAAGTTATGACCATTGGGTCCAAGGTATACAAAATATAATATCGGTTGCACAGGAAAAGGTGGCTTGTGATGACGTAACGTATGGTGGTCACATTGGTTTTGTGGATACCAAGCAATTTTATCTTAATGCATCAATATCACCATATAACGGAGTTTTTCATTTTAATAATAATGCACTTACTTTTTTAAATATCGGAAACTCAATTGGAAAGGAAATGATTTTGGCAATCAATGAAATGGCCTTTTGTAATGATGATTGTGGTGAAGGCCAACAAATTTTACCAAAAGTAGTTTCAATAGGAAATAGAGTATGGAATGATCTTAACAGAGACGGAATCAATGATCCAAATGAGCCAGGGATTCCAGGTGTATCTGTTCTATTATGGAGCGATTCTGATGGTGATAATATTCCTGACTGGCAAGGTTTCGAAGGTGTTAAAATAACAGATGCTGATGGATATTACCGCTTTTCTGATTTGCAACCAGGGAATTATGTAGCGTTCGTTTGGAGTTTAAATAATTGGGGTGTAGGAGAACCACTAAACGGATTTGTGTCTTCAAATGGGTTTGTAGCCAATGCTAATAACGATACAGATTTAGATAATAATGGTTCTGGAAAACCATTTACGGATATTATGTCGGGTATCGTCACCTTAACGATAGATGGAGAACCTTTAAACGATGGTGACCCGTTTAATTGTTTCTTTGATTTTGATTCTAGTGGAAATAATACTATTGATTTTGGTTTCTTTGATCCTAATGCAACATTAGTTATTAAAGATGTACATGAAAACAGGATTCAAATTTTTCCAAATCCTGTTCTAAATGAGTTAACGATTAAAAGCAATTCAAATCTATATCAGATTAAAATATTTGATCTCTTAGGACAAATTCATCGAACAATCAACCCAACCAAAGCAACAGAAAAAATAAACCTTTCGACATTACCAAAAGGGCTGTATCTTATAAAATTAATAGATGAGATGAACAATTTCTTGAAGGTTCAAAGAATAATAAAACAGTAAAAGCAAAATATTTAGATTTTGCTTAGTACTCATCCGAAATGTATCGCTTATCACCTGCCCTACATTTCTTATACAAGATGTTGCCTGCAAGCATAAAATGATGACTTGATAGAGATAATAGCTAAATTATCTCTATCAAGTCATCATTTTTAATCTACATAATTTGATAAAAATCAAACACCTAAACATGCTCCGAAGTTTAGACAAATACGAGGTAAAATAATCCAAACATGAATAAAAATAGAATAATAAAAAGAACTCCTATTAATAAAGCATGACTAATGTAGACCTCATCTCCAGTCGGTTTATTTTTCGGCCACAACAAACCGAAACTTCCTGTCACAAACAATAAGAAAGGGATGCCCGAGAAAAAAATAAGGAATTTTAAATCAAATTGGTCTTGCAAAACACCATAAAAAACAAAACCAACTACTAAGAAAAAATTAATTCAGAATTAATATCTTTGTAGTCTGTTATACTAATTCAACATATTACTTGAGTCTTACTAAAAAGACGTTCTCTATAAAACGAGAAATTAATACATAAAGATCCTTGGATTTTATAATGTACAGGTAATCATATCTAATTTTTTTATCAAAACCTTAAACAGAACAATTGATTTTAAATCGATTGCCTTATCACTTTGTAATGCATTCTGCATTTCGAAATGTGGTCATGTTATAATGAATGAAAAATGAATAAAAAACAGTTAATAAGTAGAAATATAGAGCTATTTTATAATACAGCATCTGAAGAAACCAGACTTAACAAAGGAATGGGTATTTTTGAATTTGAGAGAATCAAATCACTCATAGAAAAATATATTCCAACTCAATCTTCAAAAATAATTGACATTGGTGGTGGAACAGGGAAATATTCAGAATGGCTTGCAAAAAAAGGACATCAAGTTCATTTAGTCGAACCCGTTTCAAAACATATAAAAATAGCGCAAAACAGAGCCAATAAACTAAAAAACAAGTTTTCTATTCATTTGGGAGAATCTAGAAGTTTAAAATTCCCAAATAATTTTGCTGACCTAATAATTTTGCACGGCCCCCTATATCATCTTCAAAAAAAAGAAGATAGAGAATTAAGTATTCGAGAAGCGAAACGTGTTTTAAAAAATAACGGAATCATTTTGGGTTTTGCTATCAATTATACCGCATCCACTCTGGTAGGTCTTTTAAATGGACTCATCCATAAAAGAACATTTTTTGAAATGTGTAAAGATGAATTGACAAATGGAATACACAATCCTCCAGATGATTTCCCTTGGCTTTTAGCTGAAGCATATTATCATAAACCTGAACAGCTTAAAGACGAATTTATAAACCAAGAATTAACTTATCTTACTACTTATGCCGTTGAAGGAATGGCTTGGTTAGACAAAAATTATTTTACTAATATGTTGAATGACAAAAAGAAAAAAACATTATTAGAACTTACACAGATTACAGAAAATGACAGCTATCTTTTACCTTTTAGCCCTCATATGATGATAGCAGTAAAAAAACAAACAACTTATGAAAAATAAAGAAAAATATTATAAAACATTAATTGAAGACAATGGTCAGTTGAATGAAATAGACCTTGGAGAAAAACTCGGACTTGATGAAAAAGAAACAAGAGAACTAATTGTTCGACTTCTATCCGAACATAAAATTGAATATTTGGAGAATGGAGCTTGTAATTATAGTTGCATGAAAATAGCGAAAAGGAAAAATAAAACAAAATAAAAAAATTTGGCTAAGTACTTAATCGAAAGTTTACTACTTTTAATTCTCATATTAACCAGAGCCAAGACCTTAGCAGCAAAAATTAATGAAAAAAATATTGATATCTATTGGAATGATAGTAGTATTAGTTGTTATCGGATTCTTAATCAAAGGGAGTTTTCTCGATATTTCATTCTCTCAACTTAACAAAAGAAATATCAAAATTGTTAGTTACACTATGAGTGAGCAATTTAAATCTCACTTAATATTCACATTGTCAATTGGGGTTATTCCTGTTTTGTATTTAATCTCAAATAAATTTTCGGGATTAAAATCTAGAAATCAAACTATAGCAACTCTTGGAATAATATTCGGATGTGGAATTTTAAGTTGGCAACTAAGAATATTTCAACTGAATAATCAATTACAAAAATTGTCGGAATATAATCTTGAAAACGGAATTCAGAATTCAATGGATTTTCAGAACCTAAATTTCAGCACATATTTATTTATTGGTTTTTTAATTGGAGCATTATTAAGTGTTCTAATTTTTAAGATGAAAAATCGATCGACAACGAAATAAAACATATATAGTAACATTATATATAAAATCAAAGCAATTTAGTGCCAGATCAAATAATTATTTAATATTTTCTCTGGCACTAGATTTTAATAAATTAAACGAGTTCTATTTTAAATGAAACACATAATAATTGCATTCTGTTCCTCCATATTTGCTTTTAGTTTAGGCATCTTAGATTGTTCTGCTCAAGAAATTAATCATAATAAAATGATGGATTCTATTACTGAGTCCACTAAAGGTGAAATAGAAACCCAAAAAATAGCAATATTAATATATCAAAATGTAGTATTACAAGATTTTGCAGGGCCTATCGAAGTTTTTTCTAAAGCAAGAAAATTGACTAAAGGAAAATATGAAATTTTTACAGTTGCATTAGATACATCAATAATTAGAACCGAAAACAATATAATTAAATTAAAGGCTGATTATACTATTAACAATATGCCCGAGGCCAATTACTTAATAATTCCTGGAGCAAGTATGCCGGTTATTAATACTTTAATTGAGAATAATACATTTACAAATTTTATAACGGATTGGAGTAATAAAGAAAAGACAAAAACTGTATCAATATGTACAGGTTCTTATCTATTAGCAAATACAAACGCATTAAATAATAAAAAAGCCACTACTCATTATTTTGTAGCAGACGATTTTTCTAAACAATATTCACAAATTGAATTGATTAAAAATGTCCGTTTTGTAGATGAAAAAAAGTTTATTACATCATCTGGAATTACTTCCGGAATAGATACTGCATTATACATTGTAGGCAATCATAGTGGAGAGAAAATAAAACAAATGATTTCAAGAGCTTTACAATACGAATTCCATGAGAAAGAAGATTGGCCAATAGCTCCAAATGGAATGAAGTATAGAAGAAAAACCAAAAGTACGGATCGCTAGTAATATACAAGAAAACACAGGGTTTTTATCCTTAACCGAAAGGTGGGTGCTTATTAGCAAAACGTATCGCTTATCCCCTGCCCTACGTTTCTTATACTAGACTTTATAAACAATTAGAGATGACATTACCAGAAAATGCTTTTCCAAAAGGAAATATTGGCTACGGAATGAACTATCAAATAATTAGTAGGATTTCTATTCGAGAAAACCATCTGATTGATAACTACTTTCAGCAGGATGGAAAATTGCTGAATTGGGTAATATCAAATAGAAGAGATACACCGATTGAAGTAAATCCTAATGATTGTGAATGGCTTAGTCAAACCTTCTTTAGAAATGAAAAAACTCTCTATGGTTTCTCTCTAATAGAAAAAAGTAATTCAACAAAAATGTTTTTAACGCCTATTAAAGGTAAAGTTGATTTTGACACTTTTGAACCTCTAGGTAAAAATTATGCAAAAGACAAACATAGATACTATTATGGTCCAGGCGGAAAAATTATAAAGGAAAATCATTTAGAACTATTTTTCGACAATACCTACAGACAAGAATGGTTGAAGCTACATCCCTCTGAAAAATCAAAACAAATACTATCGCTTTGGAACTCTAAAATAGCGACCTCTGATGAAAAAGTATATTGGAAGGGTAAGTTAGTTAAAGGAGTTCATTCTAGTCTTAAGAGAATTACGCCTTTCTTTTTTGCCGACAACTACAATGTTTATGCTTATGATTTACAAACGATAAAAAAAATCGAAGGAGTAGATATTGATTCTTTGGTATTTTGTAACATCATAAAAAACAACAGCATTCACGGGATTGTTTCAGACAAATTTAAACCCATTTCTAAATATTTATCGAAAGAAGATTCTCTTGATAAATATGACTTCAAACATAATGCTCCTTTATTTGAATCAAAAAGAGAAGAATTGAGCTCAGAATATTGGTGGTATGAATTAGAAAAAACTATTTACAACAAAAGCTGAATTACATTAAAACATAGTATAGAAAAAAGTTACCCAAACTTGCATTTATAAACATTGAAACTCCCAAGGTGTCGAGCAAATTTATAGCTTATAGATTTATCCAAAAATCGTCTCTATTCATCATAAGTAGATACTGTTGGGAATTCAAAAACCCTTTGTATTCTTACTGTGAAGCAACGGTCTTATACTGAGAAAGATAAAAATTAACATATAAAATGTCTACGAAAAAGTAATAATTTACTCTCCTACATGTACACATAACAAAATTTTTGAAATATAAATCAGCATTATAGTTCTTAGTTTTTTTCACATTAGCATCATCGCGATATTCATATATATAAAGTGATAATTTCAGATTTTTAATTTTCAAAATAGCGAATTAGTCAATTATAAAAAGAAGGAATAATGGATAAATTAACTCAGTTCTTTAGAGAGCTGTTAACCAATACAGATAAATTAGACCATTTTAATTCAGGCGAGAACGAGAGCGAAATTGCTAGCAATCGACGAAGCATGTTGAATGCAGCTGGAGTGAAACATGCAGAAGAGATAATTAGAATGACTCCCCAGGATTTGCAAAAATTAATGGAGAAACAGCTGGCTCAAAAAACTAGCAATGATGTAGAAACAACAATTTGCGGATTGATTGCAAAACAAATGCTAGAATATCCAGAACGGATTGCAATTATCGATGGCGAAACCAGAATTGACTATAAAAGTCTCATGAAACGAGCTAGTGAAGTTGCCGGAGAGCTTAAGAGTCGTGGAGTAGAATCAGAATCGTTAGTCGGGGTGTGTATGAACAGATCTTGGGAACTAGTAGCTACTTTAATTGGTGTGATGCAAGCAGGATGTGCATATGTACCATTGGATCCTGCATATCCACAAGATAGAGTACGATATATGTTAGAACATTCTCGTGCTGTGGCAGCCTTCGTGGATAATGACAGTACTGCCTATTTATGCAGTGGAGTACGTGAGTTATTATGGATCAATAAAATAGGAGATCATACTGATAGCGTTGTACGACCATCTGCGAACGATTTGGCATATGTTATCTATACCTCGGGTTCAACAGGACGACCAAAAGGTGTTGCTGTCGAACATCGTAGTGTTGTGGCAATGCGTCAGTCTATGCGTGATAAATTTAGTGATGAAGAGTTGAAAGGGATGTTTGCTGGTGCCTCTGTTTGTTTCGATACTTCGGTAATGGAAATTATGGGAACTTTGTCATTGGGTGGTACCATAATATTAGCAAAAAATGCCCTTGAGCTAACCAAACTTCCTGCAGTAGATCAGGTGAGAACATGTGTAATGGTTGCATCGGCTGTACAGGCATTACTCTCTACCGAAAGATTACCTGAAGGGATACGATGTCTGGTGTTTGGAGGCGAAGCACTCAAACGCTCACTAGTAGAACAGGTATACGCACTAAGACCAGATCTACGCGTGTTAAATGCGTATGGTCCTACCGAAGATACAGTGTACTCTACTATTGCCGAAGTGTCCCGAGGAACTAAAGTTATTACAATTGGTAAGTCGGTGCCAAACTCGCGTACATATATTTTGGATGATGCATTGCAACCCGTTTCTGATGGGGTAGCTGGAGAATTGTATCTCGCAGGGAACAAGCTTGCACGTGGGTACTTGTATGATAAAACGCTCACCAAGGAGCGTTTTATCGAGAAAGAACCTAATGATCTGATTCCTGATAATCGGTTGTACAAAACGGGTGACTTGTGTCGATGGACAAACAATGCAGAGATCGAATTTCTTGGCCGGGTTGACCAACAAGTAAAAATCAGAGGTTTTAGAATTGAACTTGAAGAAATTGAATCTACACTTGAATCGATGCAAGGTGTTGACGCGGTGGCGGCTACAGCAGCAGATGGAGGTATTGGCCAAAAAATACTAGTAGTCTATGTTGTAAGTCGGGATGAAACAGTGACAGAGACAAAAGTCAAGTCTTATCTATCACAACGATTACCTAAGTATATGGTTCCTCAAGTTGTGAAGCACTTAAACGCACTACCTCTTTTACCCAATGACAAACTCGATCGGAAAAAACTCATAAATCTGGAAAAAGAGGTGAATTTTGAATCAGATGCAATTGCAATATCTACAAATACTGAAGCAATCAATAGCAGCAATATTCTCATACAACGTTTGGTAGGCTCAAAGGACGAACAACAAGCAACAATATTGTCGATCATTCAAAACGAGGTGGCTTCTCTCCTTAACTTAAAAAACCCTGCACAGGTATTGCCAGACCATTCATTTGATGGCCTTGGCCTCGATTCGCTAACTACACTAGAGTTCAGTTGCCGACTCACAAAATTATTGGGTCAAGAATTGTCAGCCAATGTGATCTTTGAATACTCAACTCCAAATGCATTGGTCAATTATATTACCAATATGATAGGTAGTAGCCCCAATAGTTGCTCAACAGATAAGCTATCTAGTGTGACTACAGATACACTTGCCAGTTTCCAAACCAATATTCAGTCTAGTCACCCGACATTTCAGGCTGCGAATGCTCCATCATGGAACGCTACTGATAAGAGTAAACTGGTTCAAGAGCTCATGCATATGGTAAACGACAATCGCAGAAATCCTTATGGTAAGGTATTGCAAACAGGAAGTGCAGCTAGAGGTATAGTAAGTGATTCCTACAATGATGAAAAGCAAGAAGCCATTATATGGTCGACTAATCTATATTTTGGCTTAAATCGGGATCCGAAAGTTATTGAGGAAGCTTCTATTGCTTTAACACGTTTCGGTACCGGAATGGGTATCTCGGCAGCGGCGACAGGTATGACTAATCAACATCTGGAGTTCGAGAAAGAGTTTGCTGATTTGGTAGGAAAGCCTAGCGCTTGTCTGTTTCCGACTGGGTACACTGCCAATCTTGGGGCGATTTCGGGACTTCTCGGAAAAAACGATGTTGTTGTTATCGATCAGCTCTGTCATGCATCTATTGTTGATGGCGCTCGTCTAAGTGGTGCGGCTATTAGAACGTTTAAACACAATAATGCATCTGACCTTGCAGCTGTCCTTGAGTCAGAAGTGTCACCCTATCGTACTGTTTTAGTAGTTTTGGAAAGTGTATATAGCATGGGCGAAGGTACTGCACCAGTTGCAGAAATCGTGCGTACAGCAAAAAAATATAATGCACTCGTGCTAGTCGACGAGGCGCATTCTTTTGGCTTTTATGGTAAAGATGGAGCCGGAATTTGTGCTGCTCAAGGTGTCACTGACGAAGTGGATTTTATTATGACAACACTCAGTAAAGCCTTAGGTAGTATTGGTGGTGTTATTGCAGCTAGCCAGGAGCACATAGGCCTTTTGAAGTCATCTTCCAGAGCCTACATCTTTCAGGCTTCCATTAGCCCAGCAGATATAGCAGCAGCGCTCACTTCATTACGACGTCTACGCTCTGATGATTCATTGCGTGAACAATTGTGGGATATGACTCGGTATATGCGTCAGCGATTCGAAGAGGCTGGGTATGATTTAGGAACTGGAGATGGACCTATTGTCACTCCACATTTTGGCGACAAAGATAAACTTTATGCAATAGTACAAAGTTTATATCAACGTGGCGTTCAAACATTGGCCGTAACGTATCCAATTGTGGAAATCGGACGAGGCCGTTTAAGACTTATTTGCTCGGCTTCTCATACACGTGAAGACGTAGACAAAACGCTAGAAGCTCTCATCGAAGCAGAACGTGAAGTAGATGAGCAACTCGATATAATTCGTTATGAAACAAGGAGTTCAAACATAACACACTCTGATGTCGAAGTCTGGGCCAAAGTATTCTCTTCCTACCTAAAAAAATCGATAGCTGAAGTTGCTGCTCCAACCCCAAACCTCGCCATATCAGTTAGTGTTTCTGAGCAGTCTGAGCCAGTCACAATTTTATGTAAAGATGGAGACGTGACATTGAGTGCTCATAAGAATTGTGATCTACCTTCTTGTTCGTTGCTTCTTACTGAAAAGGCTGCGGTTTCCGCTTTGCAATCATCTGATATACAAGGATTACTTCATAGCATCTGTAAAGGAACCTGTGTTTTAAAAGGACAAGTCGAACCATTTATATGGTTTATTGGGCGAATTGTAGATCAACGACAAGGGATCTATACTGATTCTTAACAAGACAGTAGGAAGTATTTGTTAATTTGGCCAAGATACGTTCTTCCTTAAAATTCTGTTGTGAAAGTGATATATGATACAAACATATTTAGATCCTAAAAGGCGATGCTTCTATCTCAAGGACTGTTTTGGATTAAACATGGATTAAGAAAAATAATAAATAATTGCTCTATAGAATCAATATGCATCCGATAGCAAATGACTAATAAAAACAAACGCACAACAACATGTTCTAAAAGTAATAATGGTTTGGGATCAATCTCGAACTATTATTTTATTTAATTAAGCACATTTTCGTTTTAAACATAAAAAAAAGGGATTACCAAAAAATAATCCCTTTCATAGATTTAAAAAACAAATGCCCAAAATTTGTTATATCTCTATTACTTACGAATCGCATAACTAGAAGCCTTAGGAAGTTCTCTTAAAAAATTTACAATACTCTTAAAATTCAACCCAAAAATGGAATAAAAATGATTCATGACTGTGTGATTTAAGGTTAATTATCTCTAATATAACAAGTTATTAACAATAAATCAAATTATTTGTTTATTTAATGTTAATAATTTGTTTAAATAAACAATAAACACGATATAATACACTTTTAATAACAAATTATATGTAATTAGTACGTATAAACCTACTTTTAATGTTAATAACTATGTTAATAACTCTCTTACCCCCTGTCAAAGAACAAACTAAAAATCAAACAGTTAACTAAAAAAGTACAAAAACATTACACTTTCTTAGTATAAAAGGATCAAAAAATTGACAGTCTATTGTCATAAGTTAAAAGTGAGTTAGCTGTCCGAAACTATTGTTTTATTTAAATTGCAGGCATTAAACAAATCACAGTAATTAGTTGACAATACTTAAATGACTATTGTGATTTTATATGGATCAACATTTACACATGTATCACCCTAAAACACTCAATACTAATAGATGAAAACCGCCACTGTAAAAGAACTAAAAACCGAATTAACAGATCGTTCACATCAGGAGCTTATAGAATTATGTCTTCGTCTATCACGATTTAAAAAAGAAAATAAAGAATTACTTACCTATTTATTATTTGAATCAACCAATGAAGAACATTATATCATAAGTATACAGAAAGAAATTGACGAACAATTCGAAATGATCAATACCACATCATATTATTATATTAAAAAGAGTGTTCGAAAAATTTTGCGTACTACAAAGAAGTACATACGCTACTCAAAAAACAAAGAAACCGAAGTAGAATTGCTTCTCTATTTTTGCAAAAAGTTAAAAAATTTCTCCCCTTCTATACAAAACAATACTGTTATCAAAAACATATATCATCGCGAAACATCAGCAATTAAAAAGAAAATTACCACACTACATGAAGACTTACAATACGATTATAGATTAGAATTACAAAAGCTACATTTTTAAGTAATCATATAATATGCAATCATTTATATTATTCAAATATACCTATCTCGATACTCTTTAGAATTAACAAATTAATTATTTTATACCTATATTAGCAATAAACACTTAAAAATTGTGTTAACAAGTAAAGTAAAAAACATCTTGATGATGATCATTTAGATATTTGGCGTTATCTTTGATTTTTATTAACTAATTTAAATTTTAACAATGAATAAAGGAACAGTAAAATTTTTCAACGATGCCAAAGGGTTTGGATTCATCACTGAAGAAGATTCTAACAAAGAGCATTTCGTACACATCTCTGGATTAATCGATGAAATTCGAGAAGGTGATGCTGTAGAATTTGATTTACAAGAAGGCAAAAAAGGATTAAACGCGGTAAATGTAAAAGTAATTTAATATATACTACTTAATTTTTTAAAGCACTATAACCTGTCAAGAATGACAGGTTTTTTTTGTACACATCAAAAACTAAACTCTATTTTGAACACTTATATTGATTATAAGCTTATCTCTTTATTTTTTTTAAAAATCAACTAGAGCAAAAACAAACTGTAAATCAAAACAATACACGTCCAAATGCCTTTTTTTTATTTAATTATCAATAATAATCCCAAATTAAAAATCGTTTTTACTGGTTTATTTATCTGATATTTTAACAATTGTTCGTAGCTTTAAGGGGCTTAAAAACTATATGCTATACTTAAATAGGTTAACCAAAGAATCTAAAAACGCCTATTAAATGTAGTATTAACTCTTATGGACACACTAATTTTCTATCAAATCTTAATTTTTCTTTTTCAAGGATTTGTTGTTGCTTTCCTAATATTATTACTATTTCGTTTACGTACGATAATAGGCTTAGGAGTGCTATTCGCTTCTTTGGGATTGTTTCAATTTGTACAGGTCTTCATGGCAAGTACGCTTTATTTTAAAATATCTGATACCATTGTAGTTTCTCCAGGTTCATCAATTTTATTTTCTGCTGCACTTTTTGCCATACTTTTAATATATATTAAAGAAGATGCAATTACTGCTCGAAAACTAATCTACGCATTAGTCATAGCCAATATCGTATTATGCTTCCTTTTACTTGCTTTTAGAATTAATATGGAAGGAGCCTATAGTTATAATCCATTTGATATTTCTACAGATTTTTTCTATACTAATGTACTGGTATTATTTGTTGGAACGGGCATACTTTATCTAGATTCAATATTGATCATATTTTTATACGAGTTTATATCAAAACGCACTTCTAACCTATTCTTAAGAGTAATGTTTACTATGATATTGGTACTCAGTTTTGACGCTATCTTTTTTACACTAGGCTCATTCTGGTATTTTGAAAACATACAAAAGTTCTTGCTTTCTGGACTCTTATCAAAAGGGTTTATGGCCATTTTCTATAGTATTATATTTACTGTTTATCTAAAGTATTTTGAAAAAGAAGTCTACAGCGCAAATTACCTTACATTTAAAGATATTTTTCATTCTCTAACATACAAGCAAAAATTTGAAGTAGCTGAAAAAGCTGCTCAATTCACCAAAGGTAGATACCAAACTTTAACGAATCTGATACCGGTAGGTGTATTTATGACTCAAAGTGATGGAAAAACCATATTTGTTAACCCCAAATGGTGTTCCATCTCAGGGTTATCACAAGAAGAAGCTTTGAATGATGGATGGCTTAACGCTGTGCACCCAGAGGATAGGAAAAGACTAAAACAAGGATGGTATTCCGCTGCAGATAAAAGAGAAACCTCTGATGCAGAATACAGGTTTCTTAAAGCTGATGGCTCCATAACCTGGGTATTAGGGCGTGCTATACCAGAATATAATGATAAACATCAAGTTATTGGATATGTTGGCACCCTTACAGATATTACAGATATCAAGTTATATGAAATTGAATTAAGTCGATTAAAAGAAAAAGCTGAAGAAAGCGATCGACTTAAATCTGCTTTTCTTGCAAATATGAGCCACGAAATAAGAACTCCTATGAATGGTATTCTTGGTCTAGCAGAACTCTTAAACGAGCCAAAACTTACAGGTGACGAACAACAACTTTATCTGGATCTTATAAAAGAAAGTGGAGCACGTATGCTTAATATCATCAGAGATATTATCGATATCTCTAGAATAGCAGCAGATCAAGTGAAAGTCGATATCGAAGAAGTTGATATCAACAAACAAACCAAATATCTATTTAACCTCTTTAAACCACAAACGGATAAAAAAAATATTGTACTATCATTATCAAATGATTTACTAGCAGAAGATGCAATCATCGAAACCGATAAAGAAAAGTTTAATACTATCCTTTCTAATTTGATAAAAAATGCTATTAAATACACAAATGAAGGAGGAATTGAATTTGGGTATATAAAGGATAAAGAAATCCTTCGATTTTATGTAAAAGACACCGGAATGGGGATCGCCAAAGATCGTCAAAAAGCTATTTTTGAACGATTTGTACAGGCAGACCTTGAAGATCGCTATGCGCTAGAAGGTGCTGGTATCGGATTATCTATCGCTAAAGCTTATGTTGAAATGCTAACAGGAAAAATTTGGTTAGAAAGCAAAAAAGGTCAAGGATCTACATTCTATTTTACTATTCCATATATCAAAGCATCTCAAATAACAGCTTAATCAATAAAATTGAAAAACAATATGTTTCTGAGAAGCATATATTTTAAAGAAAAAAGAATACCAAAGCTCTTTTATTTAGTTTTTACATCATCATTTTAAGCCGTAAAAGATAAGATATGAAAAGATAAAAAAGCGTACCACTAGTTACCCAATCTTATATCAAAAACATTCACATATCACCCCTCAACTCTAACAATTTTAGCGCCAATTGCTCTAAGACGTTCATCGATATTTTCATATCCTCGATCAATTTGTTCAATATTATGAATAGTTGACGTTCCTTTAGCACTTAATGCAGCTATTAATAATGATATTCCTGCTCTAATATCAGGAGATACCATTGTAGTTGCTTTTAATGTAGATTGAAAATCATGACCTATAATTGTAGCTCTATGTGGATCACATAATATAATCTTAGCGCCCATATCAATAAGTTTATCTACAAAAAACAAACGACTCTCAAACATTTTTTGATGAACCATTACTTCTCCTCTGGCTTGAGTCGCTATAACCAAAACAATACTCAATAAATCGGGTGTAAATCCAGGCCAAGGTGCATCGGCAATAGTCATAAATGAACCATCAATATAACTTTCAATCTGATACCCATCAGTATGTGCGGGAATATAAATATCATCTCCTACCCGCTCCAAAGTAATACCAAGTTTTCTAAAAGTATTCGGAATCAATCCTAGGTTTTCCCAACTCACATTTTTAATAGTGATTTCACTTTTTGTCATAGCTGCTAACCCGATCCAAGATCCAATCTCTATCATGTCTGGTAGTACACGGTGCTCACATCCCCCTAAAGCTTTAACCCCTTCAATCACCAACAAATTAGACCCAACACCAGAGATTTTTGCCCCCATAGCGTTAAGCATTTTACATAATTGTTGTAAATAAGGTTCACAAGCTGCATTATAGATTGTAGTAGTACCTTTTGCAAGTACCGCTGCCATTACAATATTTGCAGTACCAGTAACCGAAGCTTCATCAAGCAACATATAAGCGCCTGTTAACCCCTCTGGTGCCTCGACACCATAAAAACGTTCTTCTTTGTTATATCTAAACTCTGCTCCAAGATTAATAAAACCTTCAAAGTGAGTATCCAAACGTCTTCTCCCAATTTTATCACCTCCCGGACGAGGGATATATCCTTTACCAAACCTTGCCAATAGTGGCCCAACAATCATAATAGAACCTCTAAGGCCGCTTCCCTCCTTCTTAAATTTTTCGCTTTCAAGATATTCCAGATTAAGTTCATCACTCTTAAAAGAATATTTTCCTTTGCCTAATTTTTGGGCCTTTACTCCCAAATTTCTAAGAATCTCGATTAATTTATTTACATCTCGTATATCAGGGATATTTGAAATTATAACTTCTTCTGGTGTTAATAATACTGCGCAAAGAATTTGTAAGGCTTCATTTTTGGCGCCCTGAGGTGTTATTTCCCCTTTGAGCTGATGCCCTCCTTCTATCTGAAAAGTCCCCATGTAATCGTTAGTCGTTAGCGGTTAGTAATTGGTAGTTGATTAATATTAATAGCGTTTTTTACCGCGATTGCTTCGGTAGTTCTTTTTACCACTATTGTTACTATTGGTTGTTGTATGCTTTTTCTTTTTTCCTCTCATCAGATTAGAAGAGTCAGTAAGGTTTTCATTACTTCCTTTAAGATCTATTTTACCATCACTTAGTTCAAAAAGATGATTAAATATCGCACTATCCTCTACTGTATCTTTATTCCAGTTCAGATAGCACTTTTTCATATGATTAGCAATTGTTAAAGTAAGTGCATTTTTTAAATCTCCATCTTCCCAACTATTTGCAACATCGATCATTCGTTTAATATTGTTTCCGTAAAAACGATATTTCGGAAAATTCTGAGGATAGTCAAGAGGTTCTGGTCTTTCCTGTAATTTTTCTTTGGTCAACACAGGAAAAGGAGTATCTACATCTAATTTAAAATCACTCATTATAAATAACTGATCCCATAATTTATGCTGAAACTCTGGCACATCTCGTAAATGTGGTTGCAAATTACCCATTACTGCAATAATCGATTTAGCAACCTTATTACGTTCTTCACGATCTTCGATAGCAACAGTATGATTTATCATTTTCTGCATATGACGACCATATTCTGGGATAATGAGCTTTTCACGCTCGGTATTGTATTCTATATTATATATATCCATAAAATGTATGTGAAAATTGTGTAGAGATAGTCTAAAAAATCAATATGTAATGTGTTGTGAATATAAGTTCTCGAAAACTATTTATAAGTAATTATGCATAACCTCTTTAGATTCAGTTTGACAATTGATTACTTTTTGGACTATTCTATTATAATTCGTCTCGCAAAATACTAAAATAAAATAAGTAAGCTACTGTCATTACTATATTTTATTTATCGATCAATGGTATTAGCATAGAAAACAAGTATTGAACTCATCTCATTTTCATACTTCCCAGTGAATTTATCATTTTGCTTCTTCGTATTTTTGTGAAAAAGATTACTATAATGAAATTACCCCCTCTACTTTCTCTGCAACTTCTTTATATTTAGTAATCACCTGATCCGGATTTTTCATTCTAACATTGATAGATACACTAGTATATTTACCATTCTTGGATTGTTTTGTCTGAATTACCGAACCCATATTATCAAAAATTGTTTCAATTTGCTCAATTTTTTCAGTGTTTGTAGGCACAATAAACTTATATAGATACGAAGTTGGCCACAATGATGTATCTGCCAACTGCACTTTTAACTTTTCATAAAATTCTTCAGAATCTTTCATAGTATCATCTAACAAATCAAAATTTAGGCCAAAGATACATCTTATGATTTATAAAAACGAAGTTACCGACAAACTCCTTTTCTTTATCAAGAAGAAAAATTATTTTTTATCATAGCATTATATTGTGCAATCGTATCAATATCTGCTCCTTTACCAATAGCATCAACTGTGTATATCTTATCCATATGTTTTTTAATAATGTATCGCGCTCCAAAATCTGCTTTCAATTGCAATAATTCATCGAAATACTTAGATGGAATAATTGCAGGTACTCCTATACCAAAGCCCAAATCTGTGGCGGCAATAGCACCCGGTTGTTTGTTAAACTGAGTGATTAATGAATTAAAATGTATTGTATCCAATAGTGGTTGATCTACTAGTGAAACTAAGACCCCATCATACGACAATTTATTCTGTTGTATAGCCATAATCCCAGAACGTATTGTAGATCCCATGCCTGATTGCCATTTTGAATTTTTGAGTATTGTGACAGGAAAATGACAAATCTCTTTATATATCACGTCATAATGTGCGCCCAAAACCACATAAATTGGTACTTCTTTTATTAGTAATGCCTTTTCTATAGCATGACCAATCAATGTAGTATTACTCCATGGTAATACTTGTTTTGGCTCACCCATTCTACTAGAGGAACCTGCTGCAAGGATAAGTTGTGCTATTTTAGGTTTTGGTAGAGATGACATTTATTTTTTTCCTTTTTGGATCATCATGAATTGCTCCTTTCTTCTCTTGCAATGGTATTGGGTTTTGACCTCTGATTACAGATAATATTTCAGCAATTATAGAAATAGCGATTTCCTGAGGAGTTTCAGCTCCCAGATTTAAACCTGCGGGACCATGAATAGCATCCAAAAATCTATCTGTAACCTCGGGGAAATACTCTATAAAAGCAGATAATAGCTTTTCTCTACGTTGCGCAGGTCCTAATAACCCAATATATACTGGCCTGGATTCTTTTAATGCCTGAAGATATAATAAGTCTTTAGCAAAATTATGAGACATTAGAACAATCGCTGTTTGATCATCTATATAATCAATACTTAAATCTTCTGGAGTACTATGAATCACTTCTTTGACTCCAGGAAAATCTTCTGTTTTTTTTAGATGCTGTGGAGAACCTACAACAGTTACTTCCCATCCAGTAGCTGAAGCCAATTTACATAACTGCACTGCATCATGTTCTGCACCAATGATTATTAACTTAAAGCAAGGTTGCATTTCCCTCATAAAATTCTCTAGGCTATCATTAGGTTCTGTTCCTTGCGAAAAAGAGAATTCCTGATCTCCTTTAAATTGAACAATAGAACCCATAGTAGAGTTTTTCTGTTCTGTTTTTGAGTACCATGATTTGATTTCAAACGGCACTCTGGATTTCAGATATTTTTGTATCGTTGTAATCTCAACATTGCTAATATCAAAAGTTTCAATCAATATATATAGTAATCCTTCGCAACCCAATCTATATTTACCATCGTAGGTCATCATTTTTGGTTTTCCGGATACAAATACTGACTGTGCTTGTCGAAGTACTTCTTTCTCTACACATCCTCCGCTTACCGCCCCTGTCATTTTTCCATTTTGAAGAATCAGCATACCGACTCCTGGCCTTCTATAAGAAGATCCTTCTACATCTACTACAGTAGCCATAACAGCAGGTATACCCTGCTGTTTGGCTTTATAATAAGATGTTATTATTTCTTTGAATTCGTGTGTCATAGGCGTACTATCCTAATGGCGCTTTGGAGTTCATATTTTTAATAAAAGGTTGCTTGTATAATCGTATCCCTTTGGCTGCTTTAATAGCATTTGCCACAGCAGCTCCTGCAGGAGGTAATGTAGGTTCTCCAAGTCCTGTTGGAGCAATATCACTTTCTACAAAATGTGTTTCAACCACTGGGGTTTCATTAATACGAATTAAACGATAGGTATCAAAATTCTTATCTTTCGGTATTCCATCTTTAAACGAAAAATCACCATACATCGCATGGCCTACACCGTCAATAACTCCTCCTTCGATCTGGTTTTTAGCTCCTAGTGGATTCACAACGATTCCGCAATCTACCACACAAGTAACTTTTTTAACTACAGGAATATCATTCTCTAATACTACATCTGCAACTTCTGCCACATGAGTATTATGACAATAATACGCACTAAATCCCTGATAGGTTCCTTCTTTTGCTTTTCCCCATCCTGATTTATCCACAGCTACTTTTATCACTTTCTCTAATCGTTCTGGAGAATACTGAATTCTATCATCTGTGGTTCCTTTTACTTTTTGCAGTAAATCCAGACGAAGTTGAATACGATCAATCTCTAGTAGTTCAGCCAACTCATCAAAGAAGCTTTGTTCTGCAAAAGACAAGAAATTAGTATATGGAGCTCTCCAGGCTCCTGTTGTAATTTTACTATCGTAATTAGCAACATCTACTTGATAATTTTCAACAGCTCCAGCAGGAAAGAAATTAGGGATCAACCCATACATATTCGAATTTACAGAAGCTTCTTTAAGATGATACCCACTAATTTTACCATCTTTAACTGATGCACTAATTCTATATTTTATCGCCGGACGATAAATCCCTGCAGACATATCATCTTCTCGTGAGTATACTACTTTAACTGGTTTTTGAGCTATTTTTGATATTTCTGCCGCTTCCAAAGCAAAATCACCATAAAGTCGTCTTCCAAACCCCCCTCCCATTCTGGTCATTTCTACAGAAACATCTTCAGGGTCTCGCTCTAATAAATCCGCTACTCTACGAGCTGTACCTGCTGGTGTTTGTATCGGTCCTACCAAACGAATTTTTTCTGGAGTAACATCTGCAAAGAAATTCATAGGTTCCATACAGTTATGAGGTAAGAACGGAGACTCATAAGTTCTCTCTATCACCTGATCTGCTTCTGCAAATGCTTTTTTAACATCTCCATCGGCACGTAATGTATTAAAATTCTTACCATCAAGAAGGCCTATAAGTAGCTTATCATGATCTTCAGTGTTTTCTAATTTTGAATCCGAAGTCCAACTAGCATTCAACGCTTTTTTTCCTTTCATTGCTGTCCAGGTATCTTTTGCTAAAACTGCAATTTTATCACCGAATTTAACTACATCATGCACTCCTGAAATAGCTTTAGCTGTAGTATCATCAAAATCATTCAGTTTTTTACCAAAAGCAGGAGGTCTTAATACTGATGCATATACCATTCCTTCTTCTTTATAATCCATTCCATAAAGTGGCTTTCCGGTAATGATCTTATCCACATCTACGTTAGGAACATTTTTCCCTATGATTTTAAAATCTTTAGAATCTTTTAATGTTATATTTTCTGGCACTTCAAGTGCTGCTGCTTCTTTAACGACTTCTCCATATCCCAATTTATCTCCATTGGCATTGATAATCACTCCATCTTCTGTTTTACATTCTGAAGCATCTACTCCCCATTTGGTAGCAGCCGCATTAATTAACATCTGTCTGGCTGTAGCCCCCGTTTGGCGTAGTGGTTCCCATCCTTGTCTAAGAGATTGACTTCCTCCGGCTACTTGCCGTGTGAAGTTTTTGGTATCCAATGCTCCTTGAGCTACATGAACATTATCCCATGACACATCAAGTTCTTCTGCAATAAGCATAGGCATAGAAGTCTTAACCCCCTGGCCTATTTCTGGATTTGGAGAAAAGATAGTCACCATACCATTATCAGCTATTTTGATAAAGGCGTTAAAATCATTAAAATTTAATTGAGAAATATCAATAGGTATATCAACGGGTGGTTTTGCTTCAGGTTTACATGCCTGAAATAAATTAAACCCAATTAACATTCCGCCACCAGCCAATGCCGATGTTTTTATAAATGACCTTCTACCTAATGAAGGTGATACATTATTTTTCATACGTTTAAAATTTAAATGGGTTAACTCATTTTACTGGCAGCAACTTCTACAGCTTCTTCTATTCTGTTGTAAGATGCACATCTACATATATTACCACTCATTGCATCCCTGATTTCTGATTTATTTGGTTTTGCATTTTGCTGTAAGAAAGCAGCAGCAGACATGATTTGTCCCGCCTGACAATACCCACATTGTGGTACATCTACTTCTTTCCAGGCTTGTTGAACGGGATGCGAAGCATCTTCAGATAAGCCTTCAATCGTAGTAATTTCCATATTTTCTACCGCAGAAACCTGAAGCAAGCAACTTCTGGTAGCAGAACCGTCTAAATGTATGGTACATGCACCACATTGACCTATACCACAGCCAAATTTGGTACCAACCATATCAAGGTGATCTCTTAATATCCATAAAAGAGGTGTGTCCTGATCTGCCTCAACATTATGAGATTGACCATTAATTTTTAAATTATAAACAGGCATGAATTTTAATTTTTAAATTTATCTTTAACTAGTCTAAATAAAGCAAATGCATATCAATTGCTATTGAAGTTACTAAAAATTCACTCTATTGATTCAACTTTAACAGATCCTTACAAATAATTATGATTCTTGAAAATCAATGTAAATACATGACAAACTATATTATAAAAATAAAGTAGTTATATACTAAGTATAAAATCTTTTTGCCGAATAACATAATTACTTCTCCAAATTGAATAGTTATTTCGATATTATGCTGAAAAACGAATATTTGTATTTCGTCGAGATATAGATGTTATTGAGAGAGAATTACGACTATTTCTACTATAATGTTTCTGAAAAACTATTTTACGCTGCTAAATTTTATCCCATATCAACTGTATCAGTTCATCATAAAAGAAAACTTTAAACAACTTTTTTTCAAAATCCTTTTATAATTCCGAAATTTGCATCAAAATTATCCATTTGACAAAGAAAAGAATTGTAATTACCGGAGCACCCGGAACTGGCAAGACCTCAATTATCAATAAACTTGAAGAAGCGCAATTTTTCTGTTTTCACGAGATTATACGAAGTATGACTCAAGAAGCTTTAAAAAGAGATGACTCTAAGGCTATTGTTTCTAATCCTATAATTTCTGTATCTGATCCCTACCAATTCAACACACAAATCCTTAACGGTAGAGTTGATCAATTTAAAGATGCCATATCCAAAAAAGAACACCTCACATTTTATGATAGAGGTATACCAGATGTTTTGGCTTATATGAACTACTTTGATCAATCATATAATGATGATTTTATAAATGCGTGTAGAAATCATATGTATGACCAAGTTTTTCTACTACCGCCTTGGGAGGATATTTATATATCCGATAATGAACGCTACGAAAGTTTTGATCAAGCAAAAGAAATTCATCTTCATCTGTTAGAAATTTATAGTCAATTGGGCTATGATTGTTTTGAAGTTCCTTTTGGGACAGTACAAGAACGCTATGATTTTATTCTCAAAAAAATAAAATAGTTTGCTAAAGTCTCCTCTTAAAATATTACAACAGTATTGGAAACACAATAGTTTTAAACCACTACAAGAAGAGATTATAGCTTCGGTACTGGAAGGGGAAGATACTTTTGCATTACTACCCACAGGTGGAGGGAAATCAATTTGTTTTCAAGTGCCTGCTTTGATAATGGAAGGTATTTGCATTGTTATTTCGCCATTAATTGCATTGATGCAAGATCAAGTACTACATCTTCAACAAAAAGACATAAAAGCAATAGCATTGCCTAGTGGAATCAAATATTCAGAATTAGATACTTTACTTGATAATTGTATTTATGGTAATTACAAATTCCTTTATCTTTCTCCAGAACGTCTTCAACAAGATATTGTGCAAGAACGATTAAAGCAAATGAATATTAATCTTATTGCCATAGATGAGGCGCATTGTATTTCGCAATGGGGAAATGATTTCAGGCCATCCTATAAAAAAATAGAAATTCTAAGAAAAATACATCCTTCGGTACCAATGATTGCTTTAACAGCTTCTGCCACCAAAGAAGTAGTGGATGATATTATGATAGAACTAGATCTTTTTCAACCTAAAATATTTAGACAATCGTTTTTTAGGCCTAATCTGGGATATAGGGTAGAAAACGTAGTCGATAAAAATTACAAACTCACTCAGATTTTAGATACATACCCAGGAACTTCGATCGTTTATGTACGAAACAGAAAATCAGCAATTGAAATAAGCGATTTTCTTAATGCCAGTGGATATTTGGCAACATATTATCATGGCGGTGTAGATGCACAAGAAAAGACCAAACGATTTAACCAATGGATAAAAGAAGAAATCAGAGTAATGGTTGCTACAAATGCCTTTGGAATGGGAATCGATAAACCCAATGTGCGGACAGTAATTCATTATACCATCCCAGAAAGTGTAGAAAGTTATTTTCAGGAAGCAGGAAGAGCTGGTCGTGATGGCAAACAATCTTTTGCCTATCTTTTAAAAAACACAAATGATAATCAGAGGTTACACAATCAATTTATAAAAGTATTACCCGATATAGATCAAGTAAAACTGGTCTATAGAAAGCTGTGTAACTATTTTCAAATATCTTATGGTGAAGGTGAGCAAACTGTTCATAATTTTGAATTTAATACATTTTGTAAAACTTATGAGTTAAACGCGCTCATCACATACAATACGCTACAATTTTTGGATCGCTGCGGGGTAATTCGGTTTATGCAACGATTTACCAAAAAAAGTAGTGTTCATATTCTTACCACAGGAAATCATCTTTTAGATTTTCTTGAAAACAACAAAGAATATCAACTAATTACTAAGGCAATCTTAAGAACATATGGTGGTATTTTTGACGAAAAAGCGACAATTAACCTACCTTTAATTGCTTCGAAAGTAGGAAAATCCGAAGCAGAAGTAGTTACTGTTTTAAACAAACTACATGAAGCCGAATTACTAGAGTTTATATACAAAATTTCTGATGCAGAAATCATCTTCTTATTACCTCGTGAAGATGAACATACAATCAACAACATTAAACACCATCTCATAAAACAAAATACTTCAAAAATAAAGAAGGTAGAAGCAATATTAAAATTTACAGAAAATAATACGGAATGCAAAAGTAGACAGTTACTTCATTATTTTGGAGAAAAAGATACTACCGATTGTGGTATCTGTAGTTTTTGCATCACAAAAAAAAATAATACTGCGTCAACAGACCCCAATAAAATACAAGAAGATATTATAAGGCTTTTAAAGAGAAATAACTTATCTTCAAGAGATTTACTGGCACAGTTAGCATATCCTGAAAATGTAGCATTACAAGTATTACGGGAAATGAATGCACACCAAATTATAACAATCAATCATGATAACCACTATCAATTAGTATAAAAATAATGAGAGACTTACGAATTCTGTTTATGGGAACACCTGATTTTGCCGTTGAAACCCTAAAAACAATACTAGATAATAAATATAATGTAGTTGGTGTTATTACTGCTCCCGATAAACCTGCGGGAAGAGGTAGAAAACTTAAAGCATCTTCTGTTAAGGAATATGCGTTATCCAAAAACCTAAAAGTTCTTCAGCCAACAAACCTAAAAGATGATCATTTTATTGAGGAATTAAAATCATTGAATGCTAATCTTAATATCGTTGTTGCATTTAGAATGCTTCCAAAAATAGTTTGGGATATGCCAGAATATGGTACTTTTAATTTGCACGCATCTCTTCTTCCTGATTATAGAGGTGCGGCACCAATTAACTGGGCTGTTATTAATGGAGAGCAGAAGACAGGAATCACCACTTTTTTTATTGATGAAAAAATAGATACCGGTCATCTTATTTTTCAAAAAGAAGTTGAGATAAAAAATGATGATACTGCAGGGGTCCTTCATGACAAACTAATGAACAAAGGTGCTGATCTGGTATTAGAGACTATAAAAGCAATAGAAAATGATTCGGCAACGGTAAGCCCCCAACCAAAAGATAGTACTTTTAAAACAGCGTATAAACTAAATCGCGAGAACACCAGAATTAATTGGAAAGAGGACATATATACTATTCATAATTTGATTAGAGGGCTAAGCCCCTATCCTGCTGCCTGGTGTGAACTATATAATAAAGGTGTCTCTGAAAAGATAAAAATATACAATGCAAAACCTATCGAAGAAGCTCATACATTTGATATAGGTAAAATCATTATTGAAGATTCTACAATCAAGGTAGCAGTAAAAAACGGATATATTATATTAGAAAAACTTCAACTCCCCGGAAAAAAAGCAATGGAGTCAAAAGCATTATTGAATGGTTATGTTTTTTATAGAGATGCAAAAATGTGTTAGCCCCTATGTAATATAGGGTTTAAAAATCTATCTAAAACAACATTGGTTATTAACAATCGCATTGAGTTATCAACAAATCCCTGTATTTACTGGGCCAATCCTTGCATGAATCATAAATCCGTATAAATTTGTAAAGCGTTTAACATAATAGATTGGTTTAACCAACAATTAATTTAAAAACAGAATTATGAACAAAACAGAATTAATCGATGCAATGGCAGCTGACGCTGGAATTACTAAAGCAGCGGCTAAAAAAGCCTTAGAATCTTTCTTAGGAAACGTTGAAGGTACTCTTAAAAAAGGAGGACGTGTTTCTTTAGTTGGATTTGGATCTTGGTCAGTTTCTAGAAGAGCTGCAAGAGAAGGTAGAAACCCACAGACTGGTAAGACTATCAAAATCGCTGCTAAAAACGTTGTTAAGTTTAAGGCTGGTGCTGATTTATCAAGTTCGGTAAACTAATCAGTTCGTTTCCGATATTATTTAAAAGCTCCCAATCATGGGAGTTTTTTTATGATTTTTTGGCAAAAAACATCTAACTACTTTGATTATTAGAAATAATTATTTAGATTTAAGATAAGTTAAATTGATAGTATGATATCACTACAACCTTCAAAAGGGCATTTATTAATCGCTGAGCCATCTATAATAGGAGATGTGTCTTTTAATCGTTCGGTGGTTCTTTTGGCAGATCATAGTGATCAAGGTTCTATTGGTTTTATAATGAATAAACCTCTTGAATATTTTCTTGCGGATTTGGTTCCGGAAATTGAACTAGAATTTAAGATTTATAACGGCGGGCCAGTCGAACAAGATAATCTATACTTCATACATAAAGTACCCGACTTAATTCCTAATAGTGTAGAAATATCTGGTGGGATTTATTGGGGAGGGGATTTCTCTATTGTGTCCCAACTTATTGTTGAAGATAAAATCACTCCAAATGAAATTAGGTTTTTCTTAGGATATTCTGGGTGGGATTCTAAGCAACTTAATCAGGAACTTGAAGCCAACTCATGGGTAATTGTAGAAAATAGTTACAAAAAGAATATTTTTGGAAAGTCCTGCGATACTTTCTGGAAAGAAAAGATGATAGAACTAGGAGGAGAATATGTTCTTTGGTCTAATGCCCCAGAAAACCCTACATATAATTAATCTCCCAATCTTACCTTGGCATTTAATATTCCTAATAATCTCTTGCTCGTTTTAGCGGTATACTCCTTTTTCCTAAACTTAGTAATTGGCACAATTCCCGTAATTACATTAGTAATAAATAACTCATCTGCTTTTTGTAGTTCGAAAGGAGAAATAGAAGCTTCTTCCATTTGATATTCTGGTAATTTCTCAAGAATCCTTAATAACTGAGTTCTTAATATGCCTTTTAGACATCCATCTGCTATTGGAGGTGTTTTTATTGTATTGCCTTTTACAAGAAATAAGTTTCCATTTAAAGCTTCAATAATCATTTTATCAGAATTAATTAACAAACAATTATCAAAACCATTTTCTTTGGCAAAAATTCCGCCAAGAACATTAACCAGTTTATTGGTTGATTTTAGAGTAGACAAAATATCTGTATTGACATAATGATCTTTAAAAAGAGTAACTTCATACTTTTGATCAGAAATCGTATAAAAACTAGATTTTAGTTCAGAAATTAATATGTTGTATTCTATATCACTAGAAGCGGGCGTATATAGCCCGCCAGATACTCTATTTACCATTAATTTTATCCTTACCGAAGAATTTGTTAATTCATTTGCTGTGACAAGATCTATGATTTCTTTTTCCAAAAATTCTGGAGTAAATGACATTGGGATTTGCATTCTAAGAATACGCATTGAAGCCATTAATCGAAAATAATGATCTTCCCAAAATAGTATAGTTCCAGAATTAACTCTGATAGTTTCAAATAAAGCGTCTCCATATGCATATCCTCTATTATCAATAGCCAATACTGCTTTATGATCTTCTAGTAAATTTCCGTTGATATTAACCATAAAAAATTCCCATAAATTTTAATGTTTATGGGGTATAAGATTTTTAGTATAAAAAGAAGAGTTATGCTGAGCCTAATACCTGTTTTAGATTCCCTATCATATTATCCCATAACATTTTACTTTCGTCCATTTCATCATCTTCAGAATAATCAGTAACCATAAGAGAAACATCTTTGGTTATTTCATCAACCTGAATACGCATTTCGAAGAAATAATCATTTCCATCATTTTCATCTTCTACCCATCTAAATTTTATTCGCTCACCACTTTTTTTGCTTAAAAGTTTTGCTTCCTCTTCAGAATCATCCCAGATAAATGTAAACAACTCTCCTCTTGAGTTTACATTATCAGAAAACCACTCCGAGAGCCCCGAAGGAGTAGATATATATTGATATAATAGTTGCGGCGACGATTGTACCACAAATTCAAGTTCATATTTTATTTTTTCAGACATATCATTAATTGTTGGTAAGCCAATATATAGATTAATTATCGACTATAAAAGTACATTGAAAAAAAAATTAATTATGCATTATTGTTTGCGTCAATCTATTTTGTTTTTATATTTGCACCCTCCTTAGGAGTACGACAAAAAGTATTCTATAAAAATAAGCGGTTTTAAACGGTTTTTTTACACTAAAATAAGGAATATGGCGAGGTAGCTCAGTTGGTTAGAGCGTCGGATTCATAACCCGGAGGTCGGGGGATCGTGCCCCCCTCTCGCTACAAGAATAACAAAGAAAAGCTGACTTTAACGAGTCGGCTTTTTTTATTTACCTAAAACATACCTAAAACAAACACTATTTATTCTCATTCTATTCGATTTTCGACGAATGCTCCCGAATAATCTCTTCTCACTTCACACAAATATCAATAATTGCTGAACATTTTATGTATTCTTCATTGGGATAACAGAGGATTTTCTATAGAATTTATACCTTTCATTTTTTTTACCCACTTCTCTACTCTTCTTTCTCATCCATAAATTTATAATCATAATAATTACAAACACTGTCTATTCCACTCACTGACCATTGCAAATATAGCCGTTCGCCTTTACGCTGTTGCAAGGCGGGCTAAAGAACGCTTATGATTTTTGTTTCGTGAGGTGAGGGCGCGTTGCCTTGCCTTTCCCTCCGCTGCGGCATTTGCTGGCATGTTCAGTGAGCGTCCTAGCCAGATGATACTGAACAATGAAATATTGTTTAATTAAAATCATTAGAAATTATGGCAGTAACAGCAAATGCAAAAAAGAATGGAATTGACAAGAAACCTGGAGAAACAAACAAAAAGCCGGTACCAGCTCCAAAAATCATCAAGCCAGAGCCTCCAACAAAAAGCAATGGTAGTGATGTGACCAAAGATTTGGCAAAACAAGCCGTAGGTGCAGAACCAGTAGTAAGTATTGAAGATCGTATCCTGCAAGTCGAAAAGCTCAAAGGATTAACGGATCGACATAAGCGAGCCACTGCGACACTTAGTAATCTATCAGAGTTCAAGTATAATAGCAGTGAATCTTGTAAGATCACGATTGTAGATGATGCTGGAAAGAGCTTTACTACAGGAGATATTAACCTGATTAGAAATATTGCTGATGGTGCTGAAGCATACATTAAAGGCAAGAAGCAGAATGTAGAAAATGAATTAAAAGCTTTTACACTGTAATAATCATGGGAACTATTCAAATCCTCTCGCTAGCCAGTGAGGGGATTTTTTTGTTTCATTTAATACGTAACTAATATGGCAGCAGCAGAAATTATAGAAAAGTTTGAAGGTAACGATCACCTTAAACGCACATTATGCCCTGATAACGAAGAAATGGAGTTTTTGTATCAGCGATTTGGCAAGCACTCCATGTATTTTGAGGGGAGGGTATATCGCTATCTGAGAGCCTATTGTTCATCATACAACGGAGGGCACTGGCTTGTTTATACGTTATCCAATGGTGGATTTTATATGTCGTTACGTCACGATAAGATGCTCGACATAGAACAACCATCTAACTTCTACCAAGGCAAAATGAGTCCTGATGCAGCAAGTATCGGCGTTAACCTCTATGCTCTAGGTGATATTGCTAACAAACTAGAGATAGAGGCGCATATTGATGCCTACCACCATTTGAGAGACTATGCCAAGATTCATCCAGAGAGTGCTGAAATCTTTCGTTTTATCGACTAATCACTTCAAGTAATCCCTTCATGTTGCTGTGAGGGTTTTTTTTGTTCCATATAAGACCACATAAAGCCACCTAACATTTTATACTCTACTCATTATCAGTATGGCACGTCTTTTGTTACTTCCCTGATATGGATACAATGAAAGTCATATGTCTACAATCAGAAGCCCTCTTTATGTTGGTAGATGAAGTCGTTGAGCACGTTAAAGCGACTCACGATATAAAAGAAGACAAATGGATTTCTCCCGACGAAGCGATGAGAAGATTAGGCGTGAGTAGTGATACAACGATGCAAAAATTACGTGATAATTTAGATATTGAGTTCACACAACCCTCACGTAAAATCATACTCTATGATTCTGCTTCAATAGAAGCATATCTAGAGAAACACAGAAAACGCGCATTATAAACTCTTTCAGTAATGGATGACTTAGAGAAAAAAGAAGAAGAACTGTATGCCAAAGCGTTCAATGATGGGTATTACTTGCAACGCTTCAAACCGGAATTAGCCAATAAGATTTCGGAAACCCCTCATGTGCATAATATATATCTCCAAACCTTTAATGACGGCCGAGAAGCCTACCTTGATGAAGTAAAAGATCGACTTCGTGATTTTACACACGCACCACCAAGCCAATCACAAGATAAAGACATTGACCGAGGAATGGATATAGATCGCTAGGTCATATCCTGTTGATGCCATTTTCCTTTGTAAAAAGAATAATGAGTGCTACAGAACTCATAGGATTTATATTTCATGGCAAGTCCATAAAAGATAGCTTTTAATGTCCGAAGATTTCTTTTTTGAATTTCACTATTAACCGTATACACACCATGCGATAACAGGGCAACATTAGTTCCTGAATCCGTCACACGGATATATTGACCGCTTGTATAGCTTTTTTCTACCAGCCTTTCTATAAACAAACGATCCCCATAATCATTCTCTTGTGTTTTCATATATGGAGTTTTTCCAGTAACAAAATTACGGTTTTGGAATAATTCCAAATTCATCACGGCACATATTTTATTAACAATAAAAAAATAAGAGTATGTCTGAAGGATGGGGTTGGTAGATTTGATACAGAAACGCACTTTGTTACAATGTATCAGCTTGGTATGCTTGTATCTTTTTGGTTAATAGACTCATAGCCTCACGGAACATCACCACTTTACCTCCTCGAATCGTCAGTAATGGGTTCATATGATTGAGTACATCCAGCATGTTACATTCAGTGGTTTTTACACGGGATGCAAGCCGTGTGATGGCAATCTGCTTTTCTTCTTCATTTAATTCATGGTAGCGTCGTATCATAATAATATGTCGTAATTAAAGTATATAGAATCGTCTTACACGATGAATCAGCTCTATGGCTTCATCAGCTGATTTACCCTGCTTGTATAATTTATCCATCCATACATATATTTGTACCTCATAAGGAGCGTCCTGTGCCAGATCATCAAAAAATGTGGTAGCATTCAAATGCAATGCTTTGAGTACATCCAATGTGAATTGGTAATATCGTTCATCGTTGTGTTTATCCATAAGCAGATGGAATTAAATCTATATAAGGCAAGTACAAGATACTAAAAATCGGCTTTCGTGACGTACGGTTTTTCCGTATTTAACTGGATTTTTGTGGAATGAGTTCTAAGAACGAAATACAACGACATCAAGCCATTGGAAAACGTATTAAAGAATTGCGTATCTCTGCGGGTTATAGCAGTTATTCCAAGTTTGCTATAGAACATAATCTCGAAAATAAGAGTGTCTGGCGATGGGAAGAAGGACTCAACTACACCATCGACACATTGTTCATGATTGCCGATATTCACCATATCACCCTCTCTGAATTGCTAAAAGATATTGAATAAACTCTTTAGCCAATGACACTCGAAGCATTCAATCTACTCCCCGAGTCCAATCAGTATAAAGTGGTATTTTCACAAGGTACGTTTGTTGATAGCTTCATGGAAGATCAGGAACGCTATATTCTCTTTGCCATTGAGAGATTTTATGTAGAGATTCATTTTACGGGCTATAGTGACGATGTGGTTTACATCAAGGCTTTTAGAACCAGTCATTTGCTTAATAAATACTTACCGGAAACAATAGACTAACCTCTTTCATTTTTCTTTTGCCAATCCCGCGCGGAGCGCATTTTTTATGTGTGACGGTTTCAACATGCGTTTTAGTCTGCAAAATTAAAGCCTGACATCCAAACACCTCTACCTCTATTCTGTTTTCTACATAGTCTTATTGGATGCAAGGCTTTTGAGGGATGCATTAAATCACATTATGAACCTTTAAAATCCAAAACAATGAATGTGTACGATGCAGCCAAAATACTAGGCATAACAGGAGAGATTAATCCAAAAATTGTGAAATCTGCTTTTCGGGAAGCCTGTAAAAAATACCATCCCGATATCAATCCGGCAGGCGAGGAATTGATGAAAATGGTCAATGAAGCCTATGAGGTGCTCAAAAATCATAGTGGAGAAAGCAAAGGAGAACAAAGCGATTACGGCAATGCGTTAAGTGCTGCGCTCAATGCCATTATCCATCTACCCGATCTTATCATTGAAATATGTGGAGCATGGATATGGGTTACAGGAAACACTAAAGTACATAAAACCTTGCTCAATGAATCTGGTTTCTGGTGGGCTTCTAAGAAAAAAGCATGGTATTTCCGTCCTGAAGAATATAGAAGTAAATCTAGAGGTAAGAAATCACTGGGTGACATTCGTGCGAAATATGGTTCGGTGCGACCCGACAATAAGAAAGCGTCCCATCCAAACACACTGAAAAGCTATGACCGATAAAGCCATCTTACATGCAGAGTGGGATCGGCAGCTTGAAGCCATGCTAAACAGCCCGTTAAATAGACCGACCATGATAGCAAAAGGCAACCCCAAACGCTTACAGGTCTATTACGGGTTTGCCAAGCTAACCCCAAAAGTGATGCGTAAACATGAACTGGTGATCATCTATGAGAATGCGAACCATAATCCCATGAAAAGTCTGCAATGGATTCTTCGCAAAACACATTTGGTCTATATCCGTCAGCAAACCAAGCAAGAAATGTCAGATGCCAATAATGGCAATCGCATATTTACCAAATATGGTTACTTCATTGATGAATATCCATGGTGCAGTAATATTGATATGGTGTTAGAGTATAATTTTTTATCGGATGATAAACACGTCTCAAAGAGTGAACGTGAGCTCATCCGTGTCATGCTTCGTGAAAAATATACCGAGTGCTACGAGAGTAGACCATGCTACCAAACGGCACTCATCTTCCACTAACCACATTAAAAAAACAAAAAAGATGCAGTTTATAGCTGCATCTTTTGTTTGCGTTTATGTGAGAGTTTAACCTCTATGTGTGCCATTTTGACGAAAACGAAACTACGGTAAACCCGTAATATAACCAAATTCTCATATTCATTTATTTTTCTATCCACATTGAAGTCATAGACTTAACAGGCTCACACATGCTGTTTGTCTTAGCGAAGCTAAGGGCATTTCTCCAAACACAATTTCCTACGTCATTGCTTATTGAAGACAGGCCCTTGCAGGTGAATGGCAAATAAAACAGCATTATTCACCATTAAATTTTAGAATTATGAGTACAAATCAAGAAAACCCAAAGTACAGCACAACCCTTAAAAACACCAAAGGTTATGGTTGGAAAGCCAAAACGATCGTGAAAAACATTCTCGGTTATGATTGGAACATCTCCACATTGAAGATGAATTCAGGAAAGATTAGTTGTACCGCACAAGCCGGAAAACTGGAAACAAAAGACGGCTTCGAGTCCTTTAGTTTTATAATCTTTCAAGACCCATCTATTAGGCTATATCAAGAAACACGACGCGCTACCCAGAATGCGATTGAAGAAATTCACGACAAAGGGCTAGCAAAATTTACCGAACTCCTGAATGCAGGAACAATACCCTCAAGAGATGATGAAAGCAGCCAATCATAGAGAAGTGATCTATATGTATAATAATGCATTTACCACCTGTGACTGTGGTAAAGAAATGATCCTGGTTAAAATATTCGTGAGTAGCAAGAAATATAGAGGCTCATGCGAATGCGGAAAGCACTTTGAATTAATCAATAACCTATTAACACTGACATCATGAAAACAATAAAACATCCATTAGAAACTCACCATAAAGCATGTGTTAACAAGGCAATGCTTGGCTGGCAAAAAATGTCTTTCATCTATGATATATCTGGTTGCGACTGGCATATAGAAACCCGTAAATGGGAAGGGGCTATACGTTGCACAGCAATAATGGGATATGCAGCCATTGATATATTTATTCCATCGAATCGGCCTTTATTACGATTACATACAACCTATCAGTATTGCAGTAAGGAAGCAGTAATTGAAGTACATGAAGCCGGATTGAAACAATTTAACCAGATCGTTGCATCGGGGTTAATACAAGTACCTCAACATATCAAAGCATTTGTGGCTAATCAGAAATATCGTGCTGATATGATTAAATACCAAAAAACAAACATTTCACCAAATACTCACCTTTAAAACATACAATCATGGGATGGACATCATTCGCTTACAATAAAGCAAGACATTTAGACTGGACAGCAGAGCAAGCATTAGAATTCTGCCAAAAAGAATTTAGTACAGACGGTTATCATATATTGAGATTCTGGTTTGACAAAGCAACACACTTAACCGAGCGTAATGCAATCTATCTGGTCATGAAAGATGCAGATGGAGACAATTTCATATTAACCGTATTAGTCGATATTATGGAGGGCAATATCTTCTACAAAGAAATGGATAACAGTATGGGGCCGATAGCAGATCGATGCCCTGTAGCATTCTTAGAGATGTTACCAGAGCCGACAAGCATTTATGATACCGAATGGCGAAAACGGGTCATTAAGAACAGGGTTATTTATCACAGTCAGATAGCAGAAATTATATCACCTCTTAACATTTAATTCACAGAATACACATAATAAATCATTAATTTTAAAGCACTTAACTAAACCCTATATTCAATTTCGTCATTTGGATATGGGGTTTTTATGTTTAACACACAAATACATCACTTATGAGAGAACATCTGACTAAATTTTATTTATCTATAGCTAAGGAGATATTATCATCGGATGACTATAGATTAAAGTTGTCCAAAGAGGCACATGATTTATTTAAGAGTAATATCGAAGATACTCTGAATGCTCAGGACAGTGAAGTTTTGGAAACCCCAAACTGGCTTTCTATGACCGCTAAAAACACTGAACTCTTTACTCACATTTTAGCACTAAAACACCTAGTGGAAAATAACCAGAGCCCACAAATAAGTTTGGAATTATTTAAAGAAGTTAAAAGAGTCTTATGCCCAAATTTACCAATTTGCTAGTACTATGGATATGAAAAAAAAAGTTGAAAAAGCCTTTGAATTTGCTGCAAGTCAAGTAAAACAGTTGATCACCATATCGAGTGCTATTTTAGTACTGACTATTACATTTACAGAAAAAATTATTACAGTATGTTCAGTAAATGATTTTCAGAGGACGCTTATAATCACAGGATGGATATTGTATCTTTTAGCAATTATCTTTGGCGTTTTTGCCTTAGGTGCACTAAGCGGCTCGTTACAAAAAATAGCAAATGATAAACTTGATGTATATGCAAAGAATATTCGTGGACCAATGTTAATCCAGTTTTTGTCATTCATTTTGGCAATTATAACCACAATGATTCTTGGCAGTTCCTCCATTTAGAATAAATCAGACTGCCCATTTAATGGTGTCAGATGTAATTGTTGTAATAACAAACTTCTGACATCATTTTGTTCTTCCCAATCGCCATATAACTCATCATTCCATTGCTGTGTTTGTTTGTGACCACTGATATGACCATTAAGTTGTTTGGTGTTTGCAAATGACTTCTGGCACTCAGGACATCTATAAGGCTTCAGCTCCAACTCAATATGATGTTCCTGAAGTTGCGTAAATACATCCAGTTTTTCTTCCTGTGATTCGTCTTTTGGCTTGTCCGCATAGAATAAATGACTGAATGAGAATATCGTCCCCGATAACATGATTGCAATCAGTATCGAGCTATAAACACTCTCCGGATAGAACTGATATACGACATTATGGGCTATGGTTCCGAGTAAATAGATAAAGGCGGTTTTCTTCCAGCCTCTCACAGTAAATATCAATATCGCTAAATCCACACCCGCTGCATAGAACCATGCGAACCAGGGGTTATCATACTGGCTGTTTTCAGAGAATACATACACCGTATGTGCTACTTGCGGAATTAAGATAATGGTCAGTGCCAAAATACCAAACCATTCCTTAGTGATTATCTGCTTCATATATCGTTGTTTTACACATAATCCATATCACAGAATATGCCAAAAACACCGTTAAACAGTGGGCTGAACCTATATGAATGGATATGGGTTTATCTGGTCTAATTTTTTTGAGAAGATGCTGAAACAACACTCTCTGCATCTGCAGAGAGTTGATCATTGAGGTGAAGGGACTAATTGCCCCTACACCTATTCGTTTGCAGTAAAATGTTTGATTTTACGCATTCTTTCAACATTAGAAAGTGTCGTTAAGCAAATGGCGGTGTTGATATTTTCATCGATAGTATCAACCTTGATAAAATCAGAATAAGAATCGAAACGATCTTGATCATAGTGATTGAGACAGAGTTATTGTCCAGAGATCATGCAGTTTAATGAGTAGGGAAATAATCGGGTGAAATGATAAAGGCGAGTTGATAGTTCAGCTCGCCTTTTTTTATTACTTCTTGAGAATAAGTGTTTCACCCTGTTCGACAGTAGGAGTTTCTCTAGGTGGAGCATTTTCACCTACATGCTCGGCAGGTTCAATTGTGACTTTTTCCACCACTTCTTCCTTACCTAACTTGGTATCACGGTATTCTTCCCATGTATCATAACCGTGAGAATCATCACGATGATAATCTATAAAAGCATCATATAGCTGGCCTTGGCTCTCGTTCCATGTTATCCAATTTCCAACCACATCTTCTTTTGCGCCAAAGGCTTCTTGCACGTCTTTTGGGAGTCGATCATAGCCAAATTCGTTCATCTTGCTTACATGGTTGCCATTTTCATCAAAATAATAATAATCGACGATTGCAGTTTCTTTAATTTCTCCGGATTCATCTGTGTAAACAATAAATAAGACACCATCATATTTCTTTTCATTATCTTCTAATGTATCTGTTCCTTGAGATAGTTTATCCTTGGCGTTCTTTCGAAGCACTTCCCAATCTTTTAAAGGTTCTTCTGTATCTTCATGAGGAGGAGGATCTTCATTCGTTATGGCTCCACTAGCAATTTCGAGTGCCTGTTGTTTTATATTTTCGTCTAGCATGATTTTGCCTTGCCTAAAATTGTATCCTATTTAATCATCTTACAATCAAAAAGTTAACAATTGATTAACAAAAGAATTATTACTTATCTATGGATAAAACGTTAATTTAGAGCCAATTACCCCGCTTAATAACAATCAAAAACACTTTACATTATGTTACTATTAAAGGGGTCGGCGAGTCGCCATTTGCTAGTGCTATGCATAGCAATCTTCACTTTTTCCACCATTCACTCACAAAAGGCAGTAAGAGTAGGTAAATACATCGAAGTTAAGGTAAAGAACAAAAAACAATTTGAAGTATTTAACAGCTCAGGCACACGGTTAGGCATTGTTTTCAGTCATAAACCATCCAAAATCATCTATCTGAATCCCGCTAAATCCAAGTCATTTTCATTTAAAAATTATCCCATTACTTCGCGAATATCACTTCATTATACTAAACAAGAGTGGAAAAAAGTCAGTGGTCAATTGGAAGCAAAATACAATAAAATGAAGTTCTTATACAGCTTTATAGGTCAAGGAGATGACGTTTTTCACAATCTCGGGAAAGTTGGTGCAGGACGAGGAAGTGAAAAAAAAGAAGAACGAAAGAAACGAGATCAGAAATATAAAACCGTTAAAAACGCTCAAAAAGCAGAGTTTAAAAGACATGAAAGAAAGCTTATAGAGCGACTACAATATTACGGCTATCTTTATCACGCTTCAAATGGTTATGATGGCAGGTATTTTTCGCCCTTAAAATTGACGGAAACCTTAGGCAGTTATTACTAGGCGTTTTTCTTACCAAGCTTACCACACCTGAGTCTTGATCTAATGATATTAAACTCCTTTTTACTGCTTGAATCGTTTTCTGAGTGCCAGAATAAAGAACACCAGAAATGTACTACCTAGTAGGGTTTCTATGTTTGACGCTATAAGCCAGTACCCTTCAAAATTGCAATCTTCAGGTATGTCTATGGTGATTAGTTTGGGTAATGCACCATAGATGCCACGTTGTATAGCCCATTGCCAGCTATGATCAATAAAATAATACATGAATGAGAATAATCCTATAAGTCCAAGGAGACTCATTATAGGTCTTTTGAAGTTTTGAGTATAACCTCCAAAAAAACCATAGAACCAATAGATGAACCAACTGAAATATTGCTTTTCATTAAAGAGCCTATGTTTGCGCATTTCCATTTCGCTAACATAGGCTTTACCCGAAAGCTCCCAATCTTTGTTGCTATCGAAGTTTTTTTTGAGTTGACGATAGAGTTCTTCCAACATCTTGAAGTAATTCAAATCTCCTGTCTGGAGAGTTTCATTTGCCAAAACAAGTCTGCCATATGTTTCATTCCAAGAGCATTCTTTGAAACGTGCTTCCGCAATGTCTGATTCGTAAAAATAAGTGGTAGTCAGATTTACTTGTCTAAATGTCACATTATTTGCAAATGGAGAGCTTTCAAAGCTCATCAATGGAATTATCTCCTTGTCATTCTTATTGTAAATAAAATTTAAGGCTTGAAATAATATCATTCCTTGAAACTTTATCTCTGAAAAAGTAGTTTTCTTTACATATTTAGTTTTATTAAATTCGGCTTTCCCACTAAAATTAGACATCCCAAAAATGACTTCATCATGGAATTCTGCGTCTTGGAATCCTGTGTATCCCTTAAATTCAATCATGGAAAAATAAGTTTTTACATAAAATTTAGTAGTTAAAAAAAGTGCCTCTCTGAAAAACACTACATTTGTAAATTCAACCTTTCGTCTGTTGCAAGAACGACCAAATTTCTTTTTTTCACATAAAAAATGTGCAAATACAAAATTGGCTTCTTCTTTAAAACATACCTCGCTAAATACAACAGAATCAAAAAAATTTGTTTGATTTAATTCGATTTTTTTAAGGAAAACCACTTTCGAGAAATTTACTATTCCTAAAAAAGCGGCGCACCAAAAAGATACTTCAAATTCAAACTGTTTTTCTTCTTCTGATTTCCAAAAGTTTTCTATTGATTTTTCATTAATAACAAATTCAGGAAACACGAAGCCTTTAAAATCATATAGCTCCTTCTCTTTGCCCCTCGGCATGGAATGCATCCGGATAAGTTTCCAGAATTGCTTGACCTTTACCTCATCCCATTGTTTCTCTGTGCCGTTTTGTTTATACCAATCAGTTTTATCGGCTTTGAAATAGTGCTTTACCAATTCCGCATATTCATAATCAGTAATGGTTTTATTGCTTAGAAAATATTGTAGCCCTTCATCAGTCTTCATAAGCGTGATGGTTTATGTGTGAATATTTCGTGATGTTTGAGTGGGGTAAGTATGTTAAAGATACGAAGTTTACAGAATTATGCCGCTGATAGGATGCCACTATTTGGCACAGGCGATCCGCACACTTCTTTTTCTTCTTGCCAACCCCTTACCTAAGTCGATTCTAGATGTGATGATGCTGACCTGTGGGTAACTTGGCGCGGAGACCTTTCATAAGTCGTAGCGCTGAGTTATCCATCAGGTGAGGGTGCTGGTTATCTTGGCTGCTTATTCAAGACTAATGTTATTTTGCCTTCTTTAGAGGAATTTCATTCTGGGTGTGCTTATTGAGTCCATAGACGAACACGTAGGGGTTATCGTCGTAGTTGCCGTGAGTTTCTTGCCAGAAGTGAGTAAATTCATAACCATGAATATGGCACCAAGTCTGCTTAAATACGGCATTCATTGGGTCTTTAGGTTTTCTCTGCATATTTGAGCAAGGGCATCTTCCTTTATAACTACCATTAGATTTAGTCATCCCCTCATCCACATCTTGCACCCGCATCACATCCACGCTGGTTATTTTCCGCTTCACACCGTCTAGGTCTATCGTGTCGCCTACGTTGCCTCTTGGTGAGGATATTACTCCGAAATCGCTATTTCTTCCGCTGTGTACTGAATAAGCGACTTCTCCATAAGCTGTTGCTGCCGACACTGCGTTAGGGGGCAGCTCAACCAAATCAATAAGCGCACTAAGCTCTCCGTACTCTTGGGATATCTTTTCGTGGTGATGGAGGGTGTTACTCATAACAGTATCCTTATTCTAGGTGTTTCTCTGGTTCCAGTCCTATTCGTTCATAGATGACATAGTTTTGGTCATAGGCGCCTTTGCATCTATTTCTAGGTTCACGATTGTTACCCTCTGTACCGTGACAGATCTGTTGTGCTTGGAACAAGGTTCTGGTCATTACTTCTGAGGCGAGTGTTGGGTTTTGCCAATGACCATTCGCATCTTGCTTAAACGGACAGGTGGTACAGCATTGTTTCATTATGGGTAGTGTGGACATATCTGCTATGTGATGTTTCATTGATGGTACTCTAGTGAACTCGATATGGGTTATTACTATCATCTATATGGGATTGTATCAATTGGGTACAGGCACATCGGTATGAAGAATACCGACCATTCTCTATTCACTAGGCATTTGCAATGCCAAGCTCACCGAACCACATCATAGATGCGTTTCGTCCCATAGGGTAACGATCACCAAGACGAGTTGTGCAAATAAGGCTAGTTGTTGTTTGATGCTAAGGGGTGACATCCCCTGGCGCACTCCAAGATAAATAGACAAGACCGTGTTCTCGGGCTGAAGCCCTGCGAGCCGCACCATCTTATCGATTTATCTTTCCGTTTACCTCCCCCGTTTTCAGCCAAAGGGCAAGATTGCACGCGCGTGCAATCGAAACTTAATTAAACAAACGGAGTAAGAACTATGAATATCGTAACTAACACTAACAATTTTGTACAACTAAAAGGGAATGTTACCAAAGATGTTGAACCCATTACTATCCAGAATGGCAACCAGTTAAGCAAGTTTACTATCGCTATCAATAAGACCGTTATCAATGCAAATGGTCAGCCTGTCAGCAAAGTATCGTTTGTCGATATATGCTGTTGGGGAGAAGTGGGCGTTGCTACTAAAGACCTCAAGAAAGGGGATCGTATTCAGTTAATAGGTGATCTAGTCGGTAATGAGAAATCCACCGGACAGGACGGGAAGATCTACTACAACACCTATGTGAATGCTGAAACTATTCTAAGCATTACCCCAAAATCTGAATCAGTAACAAAAACATAATCAACCCATTCAATAGCAAGGGGGTTGGTGCTCCCTTGCTTAATTACCATAAAGGAGTAAGACAACATGCAAATTTCAGATGCAGCCAGCATACTAAGGATTAATGGCAATATAACACCGCAAAAAGTAAAAAAAGCATTCCACGAAGCAGCGAAAAAATATCATCCAGATGTAAATCCCGCAGGTGAAGAAATGATGAAAGTCGTTAATTCAGCTTTTGAAGTTCTAAAGGATTTTGAAGGAGTCATCGAAGCAGAACAAGGTGGCGATTTATATCCCGAAGCTCTTAACGCAGCACTCATGTCTATTATTTCCATTATCGGAATCAAAATTGAAATATGTGGCGCGTGGGTTTGGGTAACAGGGGATACATTCAAGCATAAAGCCACCCTGAAAGAAAATGGATTCAAATATGCTTCCAAAAAGAAAGCTTGGCACTTCCGCCCTGAAAATTGGAAAAGCCGAAGCCGTGGGAAATCCTCTATGGAAGAAATTAGAGCTAAATATGGCTCTGCTACCCCCAAGGCTAACTATCGCAACAGATTGAGCCAATAAAGCAAAACACCAATTCTATTTTAAAACCACCTCAACGCAACATTTTATGGAGTAAGACGACATGACCAATACATATCAAACAACAGTACAAAAAAATCTAAATGGAAAATGGAAAGCTGAAACAATGGTTAAAAACATTAATGGTTATGACTGGGAAATCAGCACATATAAATGGGATAAAAAAGGTTTAGTGTGTATGGCACAAGCCTGTCAAAAAACAGAGTTCGGAACCACATTTGTAATCTTTCAAGACCCCTCAATCAAGCTCTACCAAGTGCAAGGAAGAGGAACTGAAAAAGCCATAAAAGAAACACACGAAATGGGTTTACTCGCATTCGATAAACTTATTGCTTCCGGTGAATTACCTCATCGTGAATCAAGCGAATAGGGGGCGATTATGAAAATCAATGAATTTGTTGAACGTGAAATAACGATGAATATGTCGCCCTTTATTGGCTTACTTGATTCAATAGATAGCGAAGAATTACACGACAAACATATCGAGCTAGTACATCATTTTGATTCTGAAGGTGAGCCAGTGGATATTGCAGAATATTGGGGCGTGAGCGAATGGCTTGCCCTTCAGCTTAAAGATCGAGAGGAAGCCGTTTCGATGAACTTTAGCGGTGTGCCAACTTGGGGCAGAACTACCAGCGGGCAAGATATTCATATGGATGATGTGATTCACGATATTTATCGAGAACATTACGCTTAATTTTTAAAACAGGTTCGGGGATGCCTTTAAATCCCCATTTTTCAACGTCATTATTAGGAGTAAGTACAATGGCTACACAACAAAAAGAACAAATTATTCAACTATCTGAAATCACCAACAACGAAAGCAACCCGCGTAAATCATTCGATCAAGAAAAGATTGAACAACTCGCACAAAGCATCAATCAAATAGGGTTATTACAAAACCTTATAGTCACTAAAAATGATGAAGGTTATACGGTTGTTGCTGGTGGTAGAAGGTATCGCGCACTTAATCATTTGCTAGAGCTTGGCAAGATTGACGGAAATTATCAAGTGCGGGTTCTTATCATAGAAAACAAGAGTGCTAACGATAATTTAGAAATCGCCCTTGTCGAAAATATACAACGTGAACAGATGCACCCGCTAGATGAAGCCGACGTATTTTTTACACTCACTAAACAAGGCGTGAATCTGGAAGAAGTGGCAGCACAATCAAGCGTATCTATTCAACTGATCAAACGTCGTTTACTGCTTACTAATCTGGGTGATGAGAGTAAAGCCCTATATCGTGAAGGTAAAATTAATCTTTCACAAGCCGAAGCCTTGGCAATGGGAAATTCAGAAGATCAAAACGCTATTGTTAGCCGTATTAAAGATGATTGGAAGATGGATGCAAATCGCATAAGAGAGTTCTTAATCAATGATAAACCAAGTGTATCAATGGCTCTATTTGATAAAGAAGAATATACAGGCGGTATCACCACCGATTTATTTGAGGCAGATGATAATACCTATTTTGATGATGTAGAGCAGTTTCTTCAATTGCAAGATAAAGCAGTAGATCAACTAATGCAGGACTATGAAAACGATCCGGTGGTGGATTGGGTCGGCATCGAGCGGGGCGATAATTTTGAACACTGGCGCTATGAGGATGCCGAAGAAGGTGAAAATGGCGGTGTGATTATCCATTATCGGATGGACGGTAAAGTAGAAATTCATAAAGAACTAGTGATACGTGAAAATACCAAGAAAATCACCGACTCAACGCCGAAAGAACGTTCGGAATTTAGTAAGAAAGCTTACGGGTATTTTGCTAATCACAAGACCATTCTAGTACAAAATGAAATAGCTACAAATCCCCGAAAAGCCCTAGAAATTGATATAATCCAACGACTGAAAAACAATGAAAACGTTAAGGTTAAGTTTCATAAAGCATTGAGCCTACACGATCCAATAACAGAGGAAAATAGAGCTTTAGTACATTTATTAGAGCATATTGAAAGTTATCTTACGCCGTTAGAACTTCAATTTAAAAATAGTTGGGAATCTTATTCTAATTTAGATTATACGGCACTCTATGAAGCCCTTAAAGCGTTGAATGATTTTGAACTGAATCATGTGTTTTCATTATTGGTAGCGATGAGTTTTGGACAAGAAACTTTTGAAAAAGAAGAATCTGAGAATAGTATTTTTCATCAAGTGGCTAGAGATTTAGATATTGATGTGCGCGAAGGATGGACACCAGACGAATCTTATTTCACGCTTTTCAAGAAAGATCAATTGTTGCAAATCGCAGATGATTGCGGGGCATCGATTGGTCAGAGATTGCACAATCTCAAACGCAAGGCTTTGATTGCTGTTTTGGTTGACTACTATGCAAATCCAGAGGCATTACAAAATGAGGATCAAGAACAGCTTAAACACGCTTATTGTCCTAAATTGATGCAGTTTGAACATCAGGCAGAAGCATAAACCACATCAGAGGTGAGGGTGCTTCATGTGCCTTCACCTCAACCATTGAATAAAGGAGAAAAAAATGGAATCGGAAAGTGTACAATTTGGCAATAGCTCATCTGATCTTATCCATATAGCGGATAGGCATTATAATATTGATCTTACAGAAGACAGGAGCAACGAAAATGACACATAATACATTAATTATACGAGATGAAGATTTCTGGGAAGTGTTCCATCCAAAGCAAAATCATTTAGTTGAAGATACTAGTTGGGGTGGATTTATGTTTGAAACTTCTGAGGAAGAACTAGATTATATCTTGAGTCAGAAACCAGAGCATATTTGGACAATACTGGAAGGTGATACAATGATCATTATTTCCAGCGGCTATCATCTGGTAAATCGTATCGGATATTTAATCACTAAAAAGCCTATACCAGATGGTTTTGACTTTGAGGTACAAGACGATGATTTGAAAAAACAATTCATTATCGGTGTGGATACCATATTAGAGACAGCAAAGGATCTCTTGCCAGATATGAATTATGGAGAAGCAGAAGATTTGTACGATAATATATCCGATGAAATCTTTGAAGAAGCTAATAATGCTATACGCTATCGACTACACGAATTACAATCGGAATCTAAAAACGAGGGGGCATGAATGTTATTTACTGCAAACGAATATCAACAACTGATCGATAACGGAAAAACACAACGGAAATTTGATACATTTCTGCCTGTCGTTAAATGGATCATACCGGAATTTGATTTTACGTTTTTAGCTGTGCTCATAAAACCATTTACGGGTGAAATAGAAATCGCACACGGATTCGGGTTAAAGGATAACGGTAAAGAACAGCTATCACGTGCCTATATCCGTATCAATGGCAATCATAAAGAGTTAGTCGGTATGGATGCTAGAAAAGATAATGACTTTGTAGGTAAATTTCCATTATGGGTGTATGAGAAGATCGCCAAAGAACAAGGCACGCTCATTACAAATAGGGATACCGTTAAAGTGTTGTTAGATGGGCTTGTGCCAGAACGTGAGATAGCATAATATTAGATTGAGGTGAGGGGGCAAAAGTTCCGGTTCTCTCACCTCAATGAAATACGGCGGGTATATCTTACTCCACCTTGCCGATAACCGAGCAGAGGGATAGCACCAACTATCCTGAAATGCTGCTTGGTAAAGAAGGAAGGCTATATGGCTGTGCCATATAGCCTTCTCATTTTCTAGCGGCATCAGTGATTATGGCTGTGATCGTAGCAATAGCGATAGTGAGTGTTTTAGTAATAGGGTGTTTGGGTATAAAGTAGATAATACCCTTATTGATTGAGATGTTGCAACTTATGATGAAGTGCACATTTATCTGAGATAAACCGGACTCTATTCGCTAATCATTCGCTCATAAGGAATATGACCAAATAATAACCTCACCCGAACCTCATCTTGGATGAGTTTCGTCCCATTCGGGTAACGATTCCTTGTGGTGTGGAATGAAACGCTAGCGTTTCATAAGATGTGTTTGGAGTGTTAACGGCTATGACCTGAATTGCCTTTTTTGCTAAAGGCGTGTTGACGCATTTGCTCAATTTCTTGCTCGATGTCTTTGTCTTTGTATTCTACCTGAATATCTGTAATGATAGCCTTCTTATTCCCTCTATTTAATGGTAATGAGTGCAAGTCATGGACAGATATTGAGGATACCCTCCGCTTATCTAAAAAATCATGCAACTTAGCCATATTGTAACCATAGATATTAACCGTCATCTGTTGATAAAATAGGATGATGCGTTCATTACGATCATAATTGTTTGCCAAAAGATATAAGTAACTAACTGATTTTTGTACATCACCCCCTTTGAGATGCATCGTCAAAGAATACGGATATTTCTGCTCATCTGAACCTATTTCAAAACAGGGTTGAGAAACAGGTACGGACAAAACCTGCCCCCTATTACATAAGATATTATTTAGTAAAGAAATTACCTGTTTTGTTCTTTTGTTTAAAGTCACTTCGTTTTGCCTCATCAGTGTGTTGTTCTATCTTGGCATCGTGATACTTTACCTGAATATCCATAACAAGTGCTACGTCAGGATGTACATCATTGGCTGGAATTTGTGACTGGAATACCTTCACGGATGATACAATCTGATTTGCCAAATCATCAAACAGTGTATGTAGTTGCTTTCCTGTAACCGTAACCGTTGCCTGACTGAAGAACAACAGA